>CAYNEU010000238.1:0-1929 GCA_964396275.1 uncultured archaeon
AATTACACCATCAAGATCAAAGATAATGCATTTATATTTTCCCAAATTAATTTTTTCCATAATTTTAATTTTACACAATTTTAATTATACGAATATCAATAATTTAATTATATATCTATTAAAAATTTTATTTAATATCTCTTTTTAGATAAAAATGAACAACGACCAAGAAGAAGAAAGCGAAGAACTAGATATGGATGAAAAGAAGGTAGAAGATGATGATTTGGAAGCATATCTTAGAGATATGAAAGCACTTGAAACTGACTTTTCAGATATAGAAGATTTAGACATGGAAGAGCTTCAAGAGATCCAAGATGCAATTACAAAAGTTAAGGAAGGTGAAGAATTTCCTCAAGATGAACTAACTAGTGAAGAAAAAACTGAAGAAGTAGAATTGACTGATGAGCTTAAAGAAAAAGAAGAAATCAGAGAAACTATGATTACAGATTTTTCCGATATGGATGAAATTGATTTTGATGAATTAAGAGAAATGAAAGAAGCAATAGAAAGTGTAAAACACGAGGAAATGGAAACTTTAGATGATAAAGAAGGTGAAGTTCAATCAACACCAGCAATTTCAAGTGAATTGCAGCAACGAATTAAAGAAGAACTCTTAAAAAGAAAAGAAGCAGAAGAAGAGGAAATTATAACTCCACAAATGTTTTTAGATTATATTAAGGATAAACGTGAAAAAATTTGGTATCATGCTCTTTATTATTTAGTGTTCAATATTGAAGACCATATTGCTTCCAAAGTATTATTGTATGACGTTTTAAAAGAAGTAACAAGTAAATCTGCTATTGACCCGATTCCAGAGCATCAATTTTATTTTGGACTAGGTTATATCTTAAGATTAAATTTAAATACTAAGCAGGTTGTACGGTTTTTAAGAGATGGAAAGTTTAAAATTAATGTTAATGTTGAAAATTTAAAGAAGATTCTTGAAGAGGCTGGCGAACCAATAAGTACAAAACCTATAATTGAAGAAAAAGAAAAAAGGAAAATGTTCAAGGATTTCCTTGATGAAGACTTTATGGATATCTGAAAATTACATAATAATTTCACTTAAAACTTATTTAATAAAATGAAGGAAAAACCCTCCTTATTAATAATTGGAAATTCTAATGTTGGAAAAACTTCTATAACTAGATTATTAATGGCAAATCCTCGTAAATTTAAAGGTAAATCAGGGAAGAAACCGGGGAGTACTTTGTTAATAAAGCCTATTTCACAATCGAGCATGGTTTATCAAATTATTGATTTGCCAGGTTTTGGTTATATGAAGCATCCAAGTCATCGAAGACAAGAACACATAAAAAAGCAAATAGTACTTCATATTGAAAAGCGCCATAAAGATTATTTTTTTGGATTAGTTGTAATTAACATTTTAAGGATTGAAGATGAACTGCAAAAATACTTCATTCGGAATAAGAAAACAATTCCTTTAAGTTTTGAATTAATTAACTTTCTTAAAGAGTTCAAAATTCCACTCCTAATAGTAATAAATAAAATTGATAAAGTTTCAAATATAGATAAAGACAGAATCCTCTCTCTTTTTCTCAATGCGGCAGAAGAATTTGGATTAAAAATTGTTAGAATTAATAGATATACTCCAGAAAATTTAAATGATATTCCATTAGTAGAATTTTCAGCATTAACAAAGATAAATCTTGGAAAATTAAAAGAGATAATAGCTAAATTTCTTAAAAAAAAACCTAGTTAACCCATACTCCAGATCCTAATTTTTTTTACATTCAATAATTACGTTACCCTTAATCTTTCCATGAAAAAATCTCTAAATATTGATCATTCTCGTTTCTTTCGATGATAGAATTTGAATATTCCATATAGAGGATTTAAACGTGGTACATTTTCTTTATATTTCTTATAATCTTCACCAAATTTATCAATAAGATTTTTATCCTCTGT
>CAYNEU010000239.1:0-6461 GCA_964396275.1 uncultured archaeon
CCAATTACCTATTTCCAATTTGCAGTTAAAACATTATCAGTATCTTGATAAATTCTTAGTCTCTTCGTAATATAATTCAATACCAATTTCTTTCATTCGATTATTGATTTGTGTCCATCTTCGCTTAAGATGGAGATCAAAATTAGTTTTTTCGCAAGGAAATTCATCACATTGGAAGCAATAATCAATTCCTTTACTTTTATAACAATCCCTCACTCCACAGTCAGGATATATGCATAAACCTTTCCTACACCCTGGACAGTTCTCTTCTGTTAAATATGTGAGTAATGCCTTGAAAGAAGGGTAATCTTTAAATATGGGAAGAAATGAGGAGAATCTTTCAGCGTATATATCAAATGACCCTAATAAATTTTGAAGTTTTATGCTAGTTTTTCTTATTCCACCTTCAGAGTTGGCAAAGCATTTAGAACAATTAAGACCACATGGAGCAATTTTATTTAATATCTCTTTATATTCCATTATTATACCTTATTTCATGTTTTTTCTTATTTTATGCCGTTCTTTCTTAGTTAAAACATGACTTCTTAATTCACTTGCGGTATAATTCTTTAAATCATTTATCATCCGAATAACTGCTCGAGTAAGAGGTGTGTAACTTTCTTCATGGATTTTATCCAATCTATCAGCAGTATCAAATAAATATGGAGGTGCTGTTAGAAATGATATGAATGGTATTCCTAGTGAATGATAGAAACTCCCATCAGTGGGAGGACTATCTCTTCCAGGAGGAAATCCATCAGGAGGGAGTAAAATGGAGCGATGCAAATTTTCATGTATTATAGCATCTTCAACAATTTCTTCAAGAAGTAATATTCGACTTACAAACCACCAACGTACAGTTGGATCATCTAATGGAATTAACTTTCCGTTTTCACTTTTTACGTCGCGAGCAACATGTTCTAAATGAATTCCAACAACAACCTTCTTCAAAAATTCTTTATTTTTTTCTATAAAAGTTAATGCCCCTTTTCCTCCAGCCATATGTGCACAATTCATTAGAAATAATAAATTGAATGGACGTTTTTCTTTAGGGATTTGAGACCAATATTTTGCTTGAGCCAGTACCAATGCTATTCCTGATGCGTCCTCTACTGCGGAGTTCCAGGGTCCATCATGGTGAGTACCTATAATAATCCATTCGTCAGACATTCCTTCTAAAGAGCCTGTAATGTTATGGGAAGTAACCTCAGATATTGTAGCTTTATATGACAACCTAGCTTTCACTGTACCTTTTTTAATTAATTCTAATATTATTTTTCCGTTATTTCGACTAACGTAAACACCAGGTATATCTCTTTCAACAGCATCATAAGGAACATAGTATTTTTCTGTTTCCCAAGGGTAGCCTGATAGAATTCCAATAAATCCAGCTGCCTTATCTTTCAATTGAGGCTCCAAAAATGCACGCATTTTATAATCAAATGGAACTGTTTGCTCTAAATTTTCAAATTCATTCTTAGGATCATAAAATCGATCTATCCCTGATAAAAATTTTAATGTCTGGACTGGAAACGTAAGTAAGTTTAATTCTGAAACCGCAATCTTACCTGATATTGACATATTGTCTGAAACCATGCATAATTCTGCTTCAAGATCATATACTGGTGTAGAATAGGGAATTGGAAAACATGGAATCTCAAAAATATCATTCGGACTATCAACAAGCCAAATTTTAAGGTTGGTTTCTTTTGCTTCCCATTTTTTTACTTTTACAGGATCAAGGAAAACATCTTGTAAACCCATTTTATCAAATTGTTTTTTCACCCAATTTTCTGTCCAATAGTCAGCGGGGTAACCTGGGCGTCGAATACCTTGTTTGAATATTTCTGAAGTCCAACTCATCATTTCTGCAGATGAAGGCACTAATTCCTTTTTCAGTAAACTCATGATTTTTACTTTTATTAAGAAGGAGTCAAATATACAAATTTAGAATAATATAAATTAAATAAATTTGAGGGTTAATTTTAATAATCTTACCATACGATTTGTTCGTTATTACATTTGTTACATTCAATTGATTTACCTTGATTTGGAAAATATTCTAGGATTGCACCACAATACTTGCATTCTAATTCAAAAATTTGATCTTTAGACTTTACTAAACCATTCAATAACATTCCTTCTTTATAGCCATTTGAGAATAAGGTCAGAAAAGAAACTAGGAGGTAATGATTTAAAGAAGTAGCGATAATCTCAACTTTATTCGAAATAATTTGCCCAATTGCGAGGATATCTTCTTTTATGATAGATTCAGTTCCAAAATACCATAAAATTTTTTTCTCTGCATCCTTGGCGACTAACTGAAAATTATTAAGCAAAAAGATTTGTTCTAAAAGATTAAAATAAATTTCAGTATCAATTTGGTGATCAATCGCTACACCCAAACTTTTAATTGCTTTTTTAATTCCAGGAGTTTGAGAGAAATCTCTAATGAAACTAGAGGGGACTACCTTAGGTTCAATAGATATATTATCAATGGTTATTTCTGCAGGTCTACTATCAAGAACTCGTATAGTATCTTTATTGTTAACATATGTAACAATTGTTCTTATTTTTCCTTTCCTATCTAAAGCATTTGGCATAAAATGTAAATGGATTTGTTTATTACTTTTCTCATTTAATTCATCAAATTCAAGAGTTAACTGATTAGAATCTTTATTAGGAATCAAACGAGGAAGACTTATCATAGGAGGGTAGCACCTTGAAAGTGTTAAGAAATGAGGAATGTTAACTTTAATTTTTAATTCTGTTATGGGGGCTAAACTTTGGTTATCTACAAGTATCGAGTATTGAAAATGACTTCCAAATGGTTGAAAATTGTTAGCAAGTTTGATTTTGTCTTCTTGGTCAATCTTTTCAAATGAATAGTTATGGATCGCTTCTCTATGATCATCCGTTTTAGTTTTAAAGTAAACTAAATCATGAGGTTCATAAGGGCTTTTGTTATTCTCTTTTTTAGGCATTTTATTTTACAAAAATTTCAATTTATGGATATCTTCTTCAAATTTTCGGGATTTAGATAGTTAATAAAATTACATTCTGATTTATATTTTTTTTTTTCTTATATTAATTAAATATACTTGAGTGTAACAATGTTTGAAGAATTAGAAATATTATTTGAGAGCCCTACAATTAAACCTTCATTTGAGACCGTCCATGTTATTTTAGCTTTATTCATATTTGAGGATAATAAGGACGGAATTGGCAGATATCGCTTACAAAAAGAATTGTTAATTGGTTCCGGTACAGCAAGATCTCTTATCAAAAAATTGAATCATGTTACAAAATTCATTAAGGTCTTAACTGATGAAAATAAAAGAAAAGGTCATATTCTCACTAAAAGTGGTTTCGAATTTTTGAAAAAGCTAAAACAAAAAATCCTACTAATAGAGGAAGGGGAATCGTCGATACTTAAAGATATAATTATCAAACCAGAAGGAAATTATATTTTTTTTTGTTTAGTACGGGATGCAATTGAAAAAATATCAAACGGTATTGAACAAAGAGATGCGGCCATAAAAATTGGCGGTGTCGGAGCAACTTGTTTACTCTTTAACGGTAAAAATTTGATTTTCCCTTCTCTTAGTCATGATCATGATGGAAAAAGACAAGAAAGAGTTGATGAGGAGATATTTGAGTACATTTACACCCTTATTAAAAAGAATAATTACATTATTAAAGAAAATGATGTTATCATAATAGGATTAGGTAAAAATCCAGAAAAAGCACGCTTAGCTGCATTAAATGCTGCTTTAACAATACTATAATATTGGGGGTTAGATATATATCACGTGAAATTTGAGAAAGATATAATCCTATTTATTAATAAAAACCTTTTTGAGGAAATAAAATATTGTGTTGAGAACGCTTCACCTAATGAAGCGTGTGGATTAATTTTTGGTAAAATTCAAGAACAACAAAAACCAAATAGCGAAGATGAATATTCTTATTATTATTATGGTTATAATTTTGAGTGTATTGAATCTTCATATAAAAGCCCAATCGCATTTTTAATGGATGATTATATGAAATTAATAGATATTTCTAAAAAATATTCTAAAAATTTTCAACTCCTAAGTATTTTTCATTCTCATCCTGGAAGTGCTTATCCAAGTGGTGTAGATATACCATATATGAAAAAATATTATGAAAGCGGTATTACTAAGTTTAAACATTTAATTTGGACTATTATTAATGCTAAAAATAAAGAACTAAATGGATATATTTTTATTTTAGATGAACTTAAACAAATTTCAGTTCAATTTAAAGAAAATTGATAATAAAAGAAGCATTTTACTGGATTTGGTTGAAACCATTCTTATCAATAGCACAAATTTGAAGTTCGTGTCCAGAACCAGCATCCCTCTCTTTTGAGCTAGTTATTGCTGTTTTTAAAAGGTCAATACCTTTAGCTTTAGTCAGGTTTGCTTTCCAATCAGATTCTAAAACACCAAGACTAAAAGGACTACCACTTCCAAAAGAGATATATTCATTTTCTTCATAAAGTGTACCAAGTAAGTCAATCCCATAGAGTTTCCCCGCTTTTTCTCTCAGAGAGTAACCACCTACGATCATCATAGCAATGAAATAACTTCTACCACTGAATAATATATTACGACAAATGCTAGCTACATATTTTGGTTCTGGCACTTTTCCCTCTTCAACTTCTTTTAAACGAGATAAGGCGCGTAGCTGATTGACTACGTACTGGCAGTCCGCGACACCCCCAGCAATTGTAGCCGCAGTATAATTATTTATTTCAAATAACTTCTGGGCTTGTTTAGACGCTATAAAAGTACCGCCCGTTGCTTGTGAATCAGTACCAATAACTACACCATCTTTTACAATTATTCCAACTGTCGTTGTACCGGTTTGTAATATTTTTTCGATTTGTTCTTGATCCAGTTGGTTTAGTTTATTGTTATTTTCCATCATTTTGCTGTGAAATAATGTCTGTATTAATATATAGCTTAATAAATGATATATAATAAATAAAAATTTGTTCTATATTTACTTTATCTTAATAGATCATAATTTAATGATATTAATCAAAAAATTTTAAAGATATTCTTTCTTATCTTACCTATTAAATTGGAATAAATTTGGTAATTATTTCATGGCAAGAAGTCAAGCTCGAAGTAAACGAAAATACACTGGAAAAAAATATAGGCATTTTAGAAAGAAAAGAAAAAGAGAACTTGAACGTCCGCGTATTGATACCACCATAGGTGAAGAGAAGAAAAAGAAACAACGGGGTTTAGGTGGTAATATAAAGTTAAAATTATTTTCTACAAAGTTCATAAATGTAACAGATCCAAGCACGAATAAGACTTCAAAATTAAAAATCTTACGATTTGAGAGTAATGAAGCTTCGAAGGATTTGAATCGGAGGCATATCTTAACTAAAGGTGCGATTGTTGAAACTGAACTAGGTAATGCAAAAATAACAAGTCGTCCAGGTCAATCCGGAACGATGAATGGTGTTCTAATTTAATTTTCTTACCTATTTCTTCTACAGAATTTAAAATAGATTATTTGGAATTCATTTTCTATCCTTGGCAAACTTTCTAAAAGTAGTTTTTTTTTATTCTTACGATAATAGCTAAAATGGATATAAAACTCGTTATAAACAATTTATTTTTATTTCCGTATATTGGGGAATTTTCTCCATTTTGGGATTTGTTGTAGTGAAACTTTACTATAAAAAGTCTTATTATTTATATTTGTAAGTTATTAAAAGTTATTCTTGAATTTTAATATTTTTTACATTAGCTTTTTTACCTTCAGTTATTTCTGTATTATTGCTCCCACAGTGAGAGCATTTAAATAATTGGAGTCCTGTTAGTTCAGCTTCTCGAGTTAACGACACTTCTGAGGTTTTACTACATTCTCTACATTTTATTTTACCAGGAGTTATTTTAATTGTCAATTTCGCTCCTTCTGCGATTGATCCTTTAGTAGCCATTTCAAAAGATCGTTTAAGCAGCTCAGGAACAATAAGTGTTAACTCCCCAATTTCCAGTAATACTTCAGTTATTTTTTTAGCATTATATTTGAGTGCTGTAGCCTCAGCAACTTTAAAAATATCATAAGCAAAAGCAAATTCATGCATAATTGGAAATTAAGTTTTTGAATGTGATTTTCTTATTTCTTTAGCAATTTCAATCAGTACTTTAGTTTTCTTCTTCCCTTTTGCATCTATTAATACTCTTCCAGGATCATCCCACCACGTCCTAGAATATTTATAATTTCTTTCAATTTCAGAATTATAGCCTAAATTCTTAGCAGCGTCCGCGATCTCATCTAAATTAACTTTCTCTACCGCGAATTTTCTGGGAAGTCGTCTGCCATTACTCCTACTTCTTTTTGCATCAAAATATTGCGGCCAAAATATTAAAAAAGGTTTCCGTGACCTCATGAATTTACCAATTAAATAAATT
>CAYNEU010000240.1:0-9312 GCA_964396275.1 uncultured archaeon
TCTAAAACCATCTTGTATTTATAAAATAATATAAATTAGATAAAATTAATCATAACAAAATATAAGCTGATTAGTTTTTGGTATTTGAAAACAAAATATTTGATGGTGAGTATGAAGTATCTGAAGTTCAGATTAATAATGAAGGGCAAATCTTTCGAGGATTATTATATTTTCCTGCAGAAAGATTTAAAAAGCCTTATCCATTAGTGATATATTTCCATGGATTTCCAGAGTTATTTTCATTAACAGAGATTGTAAAAAAGTATAAATATATCTTAGATTTGGGTTACTCCCTTATCGTTTTCAATTTTCGAGGATATCGAATTAGTGAGGGCTCCATTTCAATTGGTTCTCAAATCTCTGATAGTTTAAAGATAATTGAATTTGTAAAAATAATGGTAAAAAAGAAAATTTTCGATATTAATAGTATTAATATTATAGGTTATGATTTTGGAGCATATATAGCTTTAATGGTATGTTCTAGAATTGAGACTATAAATAAATTGATAATTGTCAGTCCAATTATAGATTTAAAAAAACATGTTTATAGTAAAGACTTTCCGAGAGCTTTGAGTTACATTAACAGATTTCTTCCCGGTTGTATCAATGGAATTGAAAATATCGAAGAATTTATTAAGATTACACAAGAAGAGTTAGATAATGACCAATTGCAAATAGAGAGATTTATAAATCAGTTGAAATTAAAAAAACTAAAAATAATTATTGGAGAAAGTGATAAACTAACACCTATAACAGAAATAAACCGTTTATTTCAAGTAGTAAACATTAGTTACGAACTTTCTATTATTAATGGTGCAGATCATGATTTTAATGATGATGAGGAATTAGAAAAATTGAATAAAGAGATAATTAAGTGTTTCATATAATCACTTTTTCTATTGAGGGTCAAAATTTGAGCAAATATCATTTGAGACGAATTGAAAAAGAAATATCTAATAAAAAGGAATTATTAGGGATCCTTAAAAATGGAAAATATACAGTTATTTCGCTGTGTAAAGAGAATGAACCTTATATTGTAGCCCTAAGTTATGGATATGATGAATCTAAGCATGCTTTATATTTCCATTGTGCTAAAGAAGGACAAAAACTGGATTTTATAAAATTTAATCCATATGTTTGTGGTATAGTTATTGAAGATAATGGTTACAAAGATGGATGTGGTCAAGTTTTCCGTTCAATCATATTTAGGGGGAAAATAGTGATTATTGAAGAATTAGAAGAGAAAAAATATGGATTTGACATTTTAATAAATCAATTGGAAAATGATCCTAATTTTATTAGAAATAAATTCCTCAAAAAAGATACAACTTATGAAAACTCAGGTATTTTAAGATTAGATATTACAGATATTACTGGTAAAGAAGAAAAAGTAGATTCTCAATAGAATAGTTTATTTTTAAAATTTAATTGATTTAAACACAGTTTGCCAACAATATTGCTTCAAAAAATCAATTTTGTATAAGGGAAATTCAATTAATTGAAAAACTTTATAAAGAATTCTAAAAATAGTTGGTTTTTTGAAAATAATTTTAAAAATCTCCGTCGATGGAGAAATAATATAATATTCAGCATGCTTAATATTACCAAATATCTTTTTTGCTTTCATAACATCTGATAATAATAAAGGATGTTCATGTTTTGTTCTTTTTTTTGGATTTAGATGTTTCCTATTCATTTCTACTATAGGATTTTTCTTTAGAGGTTCTATAAAGGTAATGAACCCTTTTTTTTTGAGTAAACGTTTACATTCTCGAAAGAATAGCTCGATATCTGGTAAATGATGAAGAATTCTAGATCCTACGATGATATCAAACGTGTTATCTTCAAAATCTGGAATTTGAGCATTCATAACTCTAAAATCTACTTTAAGGTTTAATCGTTTCATTTGATTTTTACAGAAATTTATAAAATTTTTTGAAAGATCGATGCCTATAACTTTAGCCCCCCTTCGAGCTAAATAGAAAGAAAGATTACCTCGACCACAGCCAATATCTAGCACTTCCTTTCCTTCAACATTCCCTAACATGCTTTTTAATTTTATATTAACTTGTTTAAAAAAACTCTCTTCTTCTAAATCAAATATTTTTCCCGGACGTAAGATCTTCTCGTTATAATAGTTTTCTTCATTTCTGAATATGTGGTTATATTTTGAAAGTGTGTTCTTTTTTTCTTGATCATCCATAAATATCGAATCTTACAGTATCTTAATAGTAATATTTAATTCTTTAAAATAAATATATTGAAATGTTATTGAATGCCATCACTAAAAACGTTAATAAAAATCTATGATTAGAAAGTATCAAGAAATATATGATATAGATATTGAGGAAGCAGAATTTTTTTTTGAATTAGAAAAGACACAAACTGAGAGTTCAGGGGATAAAAATTCAAAAATAGGATACTTTAAAAAGTTTCAAGCCAATAACATGGATTTATTCAAAAATAATAACTATTACAGCTATGTAATTGAAGAATCACATATTATTGCATTAGATTTGAGTCGATGGGAAATAAAAGAACTTCCAGAATCTATTGGGAAACTGTCAAAACTACAATTTTTAAGTTTAGCTAATCTTGAATTGGTGAATTTGCCTGAATCTATTAAATATCTCTCTCACCTTAAATCCTTTAATTTAGGGGGAAATAAGTTTAATAATCTACCAAAATGGTTGATTGATTTTGTAGAAAGTAAATTCTCACAAAACTATATAAATAAGGGGGTAAATACTATAGAAGCAAAAGTACTAAGCATATTAGAAGTTCTTAAAGGAAATAGATTGGAGAAAGTAAATATAATATGTGATGTAATTCACTGGGAATATGCTTTAAATTACAAGATTAACAAGGAAGGAAATATAATAGGGATATATATAAATGATGAGAAAATGGGAATTGGAATCTTCCCCGAACTAATATGTACTCTTAAATATCTCCAAGAATTAGTTTTACCACAATCATCGCTAGAATTCTTACCAAATTGTATTGGTGAACTTCATAATCTCAGATATTTGGATTTATCATTTAACAGAATTAATTATATTCCAGAGTCAATAAATGAATTAGTAAATTTAGAGTATTTTAACCTAAATGATAATGAAATGTCTGAAGAAGAGTTATCTTTTCTAAAATGGAGCCAAAATGGACAATATTCTCTTGATAAGGGTGATTATAATAGTGTAATTCAAGAATGTAATAATACATTAAAAATATATCCTAAGAATAAAAGTGCTTGGTTCAACCTAGGAATCGCTTATAAAGAGGTAGGGGAATATTCTAAAGCTGAAAAAGCACTTAAAAAATTCTTAGAAATCGATCCGCTAGGTTCAGTTGTATGGAGTAATCTAAGTGATCTTTATCATCAAATGGGAGATTATAATGACGCTATTGTTGCTATTAGGCAAGCATTAAAAATAGAACCAAATATAGCATTTTTATGGAGTAATCTAGGCTTTAACTATAAAAAATTAGGAAAATATGATAAAGCAATAGATGCCTATTTATATTCGATTGATATAAACCCAAAAAATAAAAATGTATGGAAAGATCTAGCTTCTCTATATCGTTTTAAAGGTGATTATATGAAAGCAATCGAAGCTGATGAACATGCTTTAGAAATTGAATTATATCCAAACGATGAGCAGGAATAGAAGAAAGTTATTCTATGTATTGATTGATGTATCGTTGAACTTCGCTTGCAGGTTGAAAAATCCCGAAATGTCCCTCACATAGGATATCTGCGTTAAGGTCTAAGAGTTTTCTTAACGAATTTTGATAATCCTCATAATTACTGACTCCAGGAATAATTGGTCCGTGCAAATCTTGTCCAAATAAAATTTTTTTCTTATTCTCAGTTTCAATTAATATTGAAATAGAACCGGGAGTATGACCTGGAGTATGAATACATTGAAATTCATAGATTCCAAATTTTAAACCTTCAAGATTTCCTCTTAATCTTTTTGTGAGTTTAATGGGGATATATTTTACGCCATACCACATAGCTGCAGTTTCTTTATCATGACCTTCCTCTTCTATTGCGTCTGCATCAAATTCATGAGCGTAATATTTAATATTTTTATTAAACTGTTTCAGAGAATGACAAGCAGCGATATGATCTATATGAAAATGAGTTATTATGCAATGTCTAATATCCATCGGATTCAAATTTACTTTAGTGATCTTTTTTATCATTTCAAGGCTCATTCCACAGTCTATTAAAACAAGACCTTCCTCACTATGAGTATTTATTAAATAAACTGAACAACCAGAATCTCCTATATGATAAACATCTGTAATAATTTCTTTCAAAATTTATTCTCCTTATTAATATTAATCAATCATTATGATGGATTATTTAAAAAATAATAGTTTTGTATAAATCTAAATTCAAATCATGTTGCTTTAATATAAAATCTTTTATAGAGCAGAATTGTAATAACTGCTGCCATCATTGTTGAAAATAAAACATCTGAAGCATAATGAGCTCCAATAACAATGCGAGATAAACCAACAAATAGTCCCCATCCAAGTATTAAAATATAGGATAAAATCTTAACAATATCCGTATTCTTTCGATCTTTTACTACAATTAATAAAGGTAAAAACATCCATCCCATTGCGGTATGACCGCTAGGAAAGCTTTCGTTTCCATTTATCCCCTGAGGCAAGAACCAAGGAGTATAATCTATAAAACCAGGACCAAGGTCTCTAAATCGAACTCTTCCCCATAAAAATTTAATTAATTGCACAAATACTAATGGATTGATAATTGCTAACAACAAAATTATTCCTGCTAAAGTTCTATAGTTCTTCCAATCTCTATTCCATGTGAAAATTACATAAAATATCATTGGAATAATTAAAGCCCAACCTGTATAAAAATCTGTTTCATTATTAGCAAATATGATAAAAAAGATTCCAACTATTACAGATATATAAGCAGGTATTTTCTGTAAATTTAAATTCTTATTAAAACTCCCTAAGTAAGTTGCTAGCGCTATTGCTATTAATGTATAACCAGGAACCTCTCCATAGTCTCTCCCAAAAATACCCCATGCAGAATTTTGATCTACAACTGCTTTAGATATTTCTAGATCAGTAAAACCAAAAACAATCGCAAGAGTAATCCAAATTAATATTATGATTAACAATAACCTTGTGGTTATAGATTCTTTAACATTTTTAAACATTCAAACACCTAATTTCCTTTTATCGGGAAATTCCAAATTAAAGAAATTTATAATAATAGTCCTAATACGTTGTTGTATTATTTAAAATGTTCCATTATTAGATTAAGAACTATATCCGGATAATCAGTATAAATTGCTTCCACTATTTTGTCCTTATATCTCATATTAATAACTCTTCTCATGTTTACTTTCGTGTTGACTCCCCAAATATAACACTTAAATCCATTATCTATTATATCAGTAAATAAATCATTAACCGTCTTTTTACATCTTACATTTACTACATTTATATCGAGTTTTCTTAATTTTTCAATGATTCTTGGTTTATTTGATATTTTATTAATATTTTCTGGTAATGTATGTACTAGATTTGATATCCCATTTTGTTTCCTTAATTGCGAAAGTATCATTAATCTCCGATCTGTAATTTCTATTTTATCTATGATTGAAGCTTCTTTTGCTAAATGCATCAGCCTTAACCCAGCTTCTTTATCAGCAATGTCGAAACTATAGCGGAGATGATTCGAGAGATCTTTAAAAATCTCAAAAAGATCTTTAACTAAGGGGATTCTATTATCCTCTTCAAATATTAAATGATTAATCTCTTTAAATGTTAGATTATTTACACGATATAGTATTTTTCCTTTTCTGAAATATTGATCATGCAAACATATTAATTTATTATCTCCTGTAATTTGAATATCTGTTTCAATTCCCGCGCCCATTCTTACAGCTTTTTTGAAAGAGGGAATTGTATTTTCAATTTCATATCCCGACGCACCCCTATGCCCAAAAATGTATGGAATCATCTATCCATCAATAAGAAAATAATAAGAAAGTTGAAAAAGATAATTTTTATTGAAATTTAAATTACTTATATTATCTTATATTTACTCAAGATATTGATTAGAATGGGAGAAAATAACGAAGTAATTTCTAAAGAGGAAAAACAATCTTTCTCTATGAAATTAAAGAACTATCTTAAAAATTTAGTAGATTTTTCGAATTATGATGTTAAGACAATAATCTACATTATTATATTCATAGTTTTAATTGCTGCATCTTTAGTATTATTATATTTTATATTTTTTATAAATAATACAATATTATACCGTTTCGTCGTAGTATTTTTCGTAAATCCCGTTTACAGCTTAGGCGTTATTGGTATCTTTCTCTTTATTGCCATTATGGGGATTCAAGGACTTCTTGTCCCTCTTCCTTCTGAAGTTGTGCTTTTAGCTACAGGTATGATATGGGGGTGGTTTTGGGGAGGATTAATGGGCGTCATCGGTTCAATGGCTGCGGGAATATTATGTTATTATGTTAGTAGACGCGGTGGACGACCTTTAGCAGAAAAATTTGTTGGTGAAAAAGCTATTGATATTGCTGATGATTTCATTCGAAAACATGGAACTAAAGCAATAATAATTACTAGATTCATACCTTTCATCCCTTTTGACGTTATTTCCTACACCGCGGGATTGGTTGATATAGATATAAAAAAATATTCAATAGGAACTTTACTCGGTTCATGCTTTCGAGCTTTTTTTTATTCTACCTTAGGATCTTTATTGTTTATGAGATTTAATCTTACCCTACCATTAGATTTTAATAGTTTGCCTTTAAATGTAATAACTGCTCAATCTAATTACTTTAATACCATACTGTTAATAATCTTAGCGGGTCTTGTCTTAATGTTAGTTCTTTATTACCTACTAATTAAAAAATTAGAGAAGAAGAGAACTTTAAAAAATGAATAAGGATGTAAATTGTTATTAAAATCAATTTATAATATTGTGATATTATTTCTTTTTTTATATTTTCCTTTAAATATTTTAGCTCATGAATAAGAAAGAAAAACCATCTCAAGAAATAGGGTTTAAAGACCATAACGAACTGAATTTAAATGAGTTTTATAGAGCTCTCAATGAAGCAATTAGTACTAATAATACGCAATCTATTTATGAACTTTCTAAAATTTTCACCAGATTTCTATTTAAAGAATTAGATAACTAAAATTTCTTTTTTGAAAGAGTTAATCTTTATTACTTTTTACATTTTTTAAGAGATTAGATAGCTGAATCTCCTTAACAACGTTTAGATTTTTATGTATTTAAGTGTAATTTGTTTTTGTGTACAAAACTTGACATGTTCGTATTGATAGTATAAATAATTATCGTTTTGAGTAGTTTTATAAATTGGAAGACTATTCTTAATTTAAGTATTAAATACTAAGTAATGTGAGGAAATATAATGACAGTTAGCGGAGAACAGACAAATTATGAGGAAATTTTGGTTTCTTCTCTAAGATCAGATTTAGAATGGCTAGAACGAGAATTTGAGCTTCTATTTAAATTTAAAGAAGAAAAAACTCAAAAAGATATATGTCTTGGTAATCAAATTATCTATAATGTAATTAATAATATTAGAACAAACGATAGCGAAGAATTGCTTAATTTATTAGCAATAACACTAAATAAGATTGAAAAGACCTATCCTGAATTCTTTTAATTGGTTTAAATTCTCCGAAATCGTCCATTTCTCTATTTATGCTATCGACTATATTTTTAATATTTACTTTATTCATTTAATTATTAATCTGGTAAATTAAGAATATTTAAGAATACTAATAGAATTTAGAATCTTGTTTGAAAAAGATAAAATATTATAATACAGAAACTTCATTATTAAAAAGAGAAATAAGCTAATGTAATTTAAAAATAAACTAATTACTAGAAAAACAAATTATGGAAAAAATCATATTAACTCACTGGAATACCTCAACAGGACCAGAACCCATTATCCAATATCCTCCAGATAAATCTTTTCCTCCCAAAGATTTTTTTCTAAAAATTTGGGCGAAACATGAATTAAATAAAGAAAATTCTATAATTGAATTTGTTCCTGAGGATAGTGAGACTTGTTATCTTTCAATAGTACAAAAAGTTGAAGGAGAAATCTATTTTCTTATATTAGTTTATAATCAAAAAGTGATGATTGAAGATATAATAAAAGAATCTCCAGAAATATTAGGCCTTATCAGTAAAAATTTAATAGAATTGATAAATACGAATAAAATTACTCGCACAATATCTGAAGCATTTAACACGATTAGAAACTATTCTAAATTAGATGAAGAAGAAAATCTGATAAACTTCTTTCAAGATCGAATTAAATCTACTATTTTACAAATTCTTAGGAAGGGAGTAATCTCTAAATCGTTATTAACTAATATCTTAAAGCATGATTATGGTTTCTCTACAGTAAATATTGATTTAATCCTAATTTCCTTCCTCCATGAAAATTTAGTAGTAAAAAAAAATGTACCAGGAAGTAAAGAATGCTATTTTCTAATTAAGGACCTTTCTTGTACCAGGATTCCTCCAAAAAAATTTCAAACAGATCAGATAGAAGAAAGTTCTTTGAAAAAATATGGAGAGTCTTTAAAAAATTATTATTTCGATTATTATAATGTCTCAGAATTTGAAAATAAGACATTAATTCAGACAGTTCTTTTTAATAAAGACGTATTTCATCTTATAAAAACGCTAAGAGAAAAAATCTTATCTGTAAATGATTGCTTAACTATTTTAAACAATAAAGAAGAATTATTTACTGAGTTATTAGATAAAAAATTTATTTATGAAGTAAAAGGGTTCGTCTACCTTTTTTCAGATGTTCGATTTATTAAATTTACCCCATATTACATCATCGAGAATTTAGTGGAAAGATATCAAAATCAAGATATTTCTTTAAATGAATATATAGCACATTTAAAGTTATTATCAATGCAGATAGAGGAACCATTATCCATTAATTATGAAATAGTGTAATTAGCTCGATTCCTTAATTCTTTTCTTCACATTAAGTGTAACAAAATAAAAGTATAAATACTACATCAACTAAATTTACACAATTTATTAAAATTATAATTTATAAAATGGTGTGAATATATGGCACTTGAATTAGTAGATTTCCTTCAAGGAAGCTTTAGTCTTGTATTTGTGATCATATCTATTATAATAGGGATTACAATCCTCTCGAAATATTTTGAATTTATAAATCGATTGTATATTTTAGTGGGAATAAGCTGGGTTGGTGTTAG
>CAYNEU010000241.1:0-3455 GCA_964396275.1 uncultured archaeon
AAAAACTAAAAAGTGAATTCTTCTTCGAGTTGATTGATCTTCACCCTCATGTATCATTAAATCAACCTTTGTAAGCATATCACTTTTAGTCACGTTATAAGTCACCAGTGTATAGAATAAAAAACTAAGCATCATGACAAGAGCGTCTAATCGAGTAAAATAGCCCTTTTCTACAACGGTAAGTATTAAAAAAAGTGAAAGAACCTCACATGAACCTATGATAAGAAATGGTTTTCTTTTTACGAGAAATTTTCCGCATATTATAGGTAAGAGCCCAAAAATAAGGGTTAATTGAGTTAAATCTGACCCTACAGAATCACCTACATCGATATCTCCATGTCCCATAGTACATGATATTATCGAATTAAATATTTCCGACACATCGGTTCCAATAGAAACTAAAGTAATACCGATTATCAAGCTAGATACACCAAGACTTGATGCAAGGGCAGCAGAATGCTTCACAGCTATATTACTGGAAAAAACAACCAGAATAATACTACCTATGAGGATTGTGAAGCCTAGAAATATACCTAAAATTATATTTTATTCTCCATTTTTTCATTCATTCTCAAATTTATAAGGATTTCTATCCTTATGCTAATTTAGTTCCGAATTCTTTACATTTTGGAAGATCGTTATTTACTATAAATCCTTTCTAAGTTCCTATACCCTCAACATTATTATAACAAGTATCATATATAAAGTTGCCAGAAGATATTATCATTATAGATAATATTTTTTATTTTGCATTGAGACTCAAGAGATTTCAAATTTTTTATGATATCCTCTTCTTTAAAGTATGGTGTAGAAAAAGTCTCAATTATTTGATTTTGTCTCATTGGATGCCTTTTTATTAAAGCTAATAGTTCTTTTTTAAAGTTAGTGCTATACAAGTTGAATTCTCCATATTCAGGGTAATTCATATCGTAATAATGATATTCTGGTGAAACAAGATAAATTGATTTTATTTGCTTTTTTACTTTTTTCTTAGAATATTTCCCATAACCCTTCTGATAAATTAATATGTAATTAGCAAGAAGGAAATATAACCACCAATAAGGCAATAAAGACAAAATAATCTTATTTACCATCTTATTAATATGATTTCTTATCTTTTTATTCATTATTCGAATCAATCTATTAGAATTTATAATAATTTTATTCTTCACCTTATAATATTCTCTACTAACCTTAATACTTCTTTTTCATAAATGAAAGTGCTCAGATTTATCGTTATTATTACATACAAAAATGATTTTGTCGTTTCTAGAAAAGATTATAGATTAATTCTTCGTATTATCTTGTAGAATTACCAAGCTCAGTTATTGAAAAAGATTATTATTGATTATCGTGAAATCATGTTTGTATTTTGTTTGACAATTGAGTTTCGCTATAATTATCGTTTATAATCAATGGCTCGAATCTTTCTACTTTATTATGGGTTGGTATTGATATTCGATATTCATTAACACAATCATTTGAGCATAAATCAAATTCTCGTTCACATACCTTACAAAAAAGTCTTCTTTTTCTAGGAATTAATAAATTTTCACAATATGGACAGAATCTCATTTTTACTAACACAGCTTTTTGGTTTTTTTACTCAGGAAAGTGATTTAGACGTGTGTAAAATTTTTTAATAGGAGGTCAAATAAACCGCATTCTCAATAGAAAAGCTTTCAATTTTTACATCTAATTTTTTATCAATTTTTTCAATAAGTGGTAATTTAATTACCAAATTATAATCATTGAAATATAAATTGTTATAGAACCTGTCTTCATCTTTATTATAATCCATAAATCTTTTACAACGTACTTCTTCAGTAAAGCTTATTTTTGAATTAATAATAGATTAATCACTGATTAATCACTTTTTATTCTGAATGATTATTCATAAATTTTAAATTCTTATAATATTTAAAAATTCTTATAATATTTCATAAAGAAAACGCAAGATTTCATTATTAAAAATATAATTCCCTTTCAAATATTCCTATTTAATGTGTACTGGTTCGTAATTTTTAAATTTTTAAAATATGATTCATATTATTGGTATAACATCTGAATATATACTAAGATATTACATAACTTCGCGAAACGGTTATTATTCTTTAAATTTTCATATCAAATATATGATTACAATAAATATGAGAAGAGCTTACCATAGTTATAATAAAGTACTGTAATGTTTATTTAAAAAATAGTAATCTCCTATCCTTAGAAGTTGAAATGTATAAAATTTAAGATTAATATAAGGTTAATTAGGGTGCTTTATTATGTATAACTTATCAAAATAATTTAAAATAGTTTATAATAGAATATTTTAATTTATATCAATAAATTATATTGAAATGATTATCAAAATGATTTTAGGTATAATGCTCATTTAGAAAATCTATTTTTTCAGTATGTATAAAATCAGAGGAAATCTCTCAATTCTATGATAACACTTCTGATGTATTTAAATTTAGATATGATGATACAACCTCAGCAACAGAAGAAAATGAAGAATATTTGGTTTTAAAGAAATAGATTGAAAAGTCAAGCACCACAATAGGGGCATACAAGTAAACAGTCGCTAAAAGATCCTGAATGAAGTCCAGTCACTTTTAGGCGAGTGATACGTGTATACTCTTCACATTTATGGCAATAGACCCAAAACCGCTTAGCTTCTTGTAGAGCTGATTCCATAATCTTCACCGAAATTAGATTACACAATTAGTTTTCAAAATAACAATTTAAATTACTACATTTAACAAAAAGTTATTTTTTGTATTAATCAATAAAATTTAAGATTTTAAGGTTTCAAGAATTTCATCAATGTGATTAAAAGCAACAGAAAGATGTGCTTCATTTGGAAGGAATTTTCCCTTACAATTAGGAATTAATTCACACATTTTACGTCCCATTGAAATAGGAACGTTCACATCTAACTCACCATGCCAAATATATACCTGAAGATCTGCAGAGATCTCTTTTAATTCAAAGCCCCATGGTTTTGCATATATCTTATTTTCGAGTGCTGAACCATCTGGTCCAGAACGGAAAGCTTCTTTGAAATCTTCTATAATCATATTTAACCATTGAGGATCCTGCAAGACTCTTCTATCTGGTTCGGGAAGTTTTTTAGCCATATTTTCTATAGATTTTTGGACTTTGTCTGGGTCTCCAAATGCCTTCATTACTGCTTTT
Source organism: uncultured archaeon (assembly GCA_964396275.1). Taxonomy (GTDB): domain Archaea; phylum Asgardarchaeota; class Lokiarchaeia; order Sigyniarchaeales; family SOKP01; genus Loki-b32. Next base: position 3,196 of record CAYNEU010000241.1, read on the forward strand.
ATCAGTGGTTTTACGAGGAATGGAAATCTTCGTGCGAGAAAAAGACCAATGCGATTCGATCGCATCATCCCTTTCTTAGGCATATTAATTGGTCCCAACCCAGCAATTATACCACAACTCGTTAACCTTTCTGGGATTTTATAAGCACATGCAGCCGCGTAAGGTCCTCCACCTGATATTCCCATTACAGCAAATTTATCTAGCCCTAAGTGATCAGCGAGTTTAACAACATCATCTGGCCAATCTAAAAGTGTTCGTTC
>CAYNEU010000242.1:0-12501 GCA_964396275.1 uncultured archaeon
GTTTAATAAAATTATATTATAATAAAACTTATAAATTTAATGGTCAATTTCTAAGTCTAATGTTATTAGAATGAAAGAATGGGAAAAGAATGGGAACTCCCTATAAAAAAATCTAATTTAGGAAATAATTAATTTTACAAGTTCTGCTGTTGCCTCACAATATACTCTAGCTAAAGATTCTCTTTTTGCTTCGCTTATCACTCTAATAACTGGTTCTGTATTAGACGGATGGATTAGAACAAACCAATCTTTTTCCTTACCAAATTTAAGATCATTATTTATTTGTTCTACGTTTTCTCCCTCCTTTATCAATTCAGTTTTCACTTTTTTAATAAGTAATGTAGTGTCAATATTTTTCGCATTGATTTTTACTCGATAAGAATAATACCTAGGTAGTTCAGCAACCAGTTGTGATATGCTTTTTCCTGTTTTTACCAGAATTTCAACTATTTTTGCAGCTGCGAAAATCCCATCTCTCGTGTTATTGAAATATGGGTATATTAAACCTCCACACGATCCTTCCCCCCCGAAAACTAATCGATTCTTTGATGAATTCGATATTAAATTATTTATTTCTTCTGTTAAGAATCGTTCTCCTATAGGTGTTCTTATAATCTGAGCATTATATTTTTCTGCTATTACATCAAACCTTAATGAAGATGCTAAATTTGTGACAAAAAATATTTTTTTATTTATATCTTGGTGATTTTCTAAGTAATATTTTGTAATTACTGCTAATCCAATATCTTCGGGATAACATATACCAGTTTCTCCGATAATTGCTAATCTATCCGCATCAGTATCGTGAGCGAATCCAATATCAAATTTTCCTTGCCACACTTCCATTATTAAATCCTTGAGATTTTCTTTTATTGGTTCAATTTCTCTAGGGAAATCTTTATTTACAAGCAAGTCATTATTAATTAATTTTGTATGGCATCCCAATTCGTTTAATAATTGTGGTGTAACCAATTTTCCCGTTCCTGCTCCCGAATCTATAACTACTCTTAGATTATTTTTATGTTTAATCTCTAAATGATCAATATGACTTAATAAATCTTGAATATAATCTCTAATTGGATTTAATGTTTCAACATTCTGAACTGTATTTAACTGATCTTTGTTATAAGAATTTAAATCAATGTTCTCTAAATAGATTGAAATTATTTCTAAATCCTCAGTACTTAGAAAAGTTTTTGTAGATAATAATTTTAAACCATTCCATTGTTGAGGATTATGAGATCCCGTAATAATAATACCCGCGGGGATATTTAATTTATTTTTAGCATGAATTATTACAGGTGTAGGGCATATTCCAAGGTTTAATATTTTAAAACCCGACAAACTTAATCCTTCTATTAAGGCTTGTTCAATGAAAGAACCGCTTGGTCGAGTATCTCTGCCTATTATCACTTTCTTATCTTTTCCATCAATCCATAAACCAAACGCAATTGCAATTTTCTTAACAATATCAAATGTTAAATCTTTCTCAGCACGACCTCTGATTCCGCTTAATGTAAAGATTAAATTTTGTTCTTCCATTTTTTTCTATTTTTTTAGAAGATAATTTTATTTTTATCCGTTTTGTATTTAACAAGAGCTAATGCTCCTCTTAATCCAATTTCCTCTTGATATCTTGTTAATTTTATCTTTGGAGGGTGGTTAACAGTAAATTTAAGGGGATCTTTTTCGAATTGTTCAATTATTGGAGGAATTATCTGTTCTTTATCTTTTATCATTGCACCCCCAAAATAAATTGAAGTGCAATCATAGTAATTATTAACTAAACCAACACCAACCTTTGTATAATACACACAATCCTCAACAATTTTTTTAGATAATTCATCTCCCATCTTTGCTGCTTGAAAAATTTCTTTTGCTGTAATACTATTTTTATTGTTATCTACAATTTGCATTAATATATCTGCGTTTAATTTCTCTTCATTTAAAGCATCGAAAGCTCTATTTTTCACACCCGTTCCGGAGCTAAAAGCCTCCCAACAACCATACGCACCACAATTGCATTTAAATTTACTTTTTGGCTCGACTTTAGCATGGCCAATTTCTCCTGCATTCCCTTCTTTTCCAAGTAAAAGATGTCCACTACAAATCACTCCACCACCTACTCCAGTAGACATTGCAATATAAACCAAATTATCCTTTTCATCATCTTCTGCTTCAAAAAAATGTACACCCAATACACTACCATTACAATCATTAATAAAATATATAGGAATTCCAGGAAATTTTTCTTTAATTGGTTGTTTCAGAGGAATTACTCTAAATCCGAGATTCGCGTTATTAAAAACCTCTCCTTTCTCCATATTTAAAGGACCCGCAGTAGCAATCCCTATTCCTAAAATTTGATCTTGTTCAATACTGCTTTCAGATAGTAGCTCTGATAACATTTGACACACTGAATTACTAATAGAGTATTTATTCTCCTTTAATGTCTTAATTATCTTTTTTTTTATGTTTTTTTCATTTAAATCGGCTGTACAAATAGCAACTCGAACCCAAGTACCTCCAATATCTACTCCAGTAATGTATTTTTCATCCACTTTTATCTCACATATAATCCTTATGTGGTTTCCTTAACCTTTAAATAATATTAAGATTTCAAATACTTCAAAATATTATTTTAGAAATAAAAGGTTTTCTATGATTTAATAGATATTAATTTCGATTTTCTCATCGTCGATTGTCTCTTTAAAGATGGAAGCGATTTCTCTTTTCTTTTCATCATCTATAGCATAAACAAAATATTCAGCCGGAATTCTCGCAGTGGAGTAAATTTGTATAATATTTGGTTTTATCAATTTTAATGTATGAGCTAAATCGTATATATTTCTGGAATTATTATTTGGAAAAAAATCTTTTTTATAAGAATTATAAATTAAACATTGAATTGCTAATTTATGTGTTTTAGGCATTTCTTGTTTTAATTTAATTAATGACTTAATTATCATTTCTATATCAGGAATATCATGATGTGGACGGTTAGTTCTCTCAAAATCAACATCATTAGCTGCGTCTAATTTTGCTAAAACCAACTCAAATTGACTGACTCTTTTCCTTATTTTATCAATATGTAAAGTACTAGAGTTTGTAAATAATGTAAGAATTGGTTTTTCATTTGGCCAATTTAATTCATTCCTTACATCCTCTGCTATTTTAAGAAAATCTAAAAGATTCTCGTTCAGAGTCGGTTCACCATTGTAGCCAAATGAAATTGAGTTCAGATGTGGAAAATAATGCAAAATTGATTTTAATTCTCTTCTGAAATTGGGTGATGGCGGTAATTTTATAAAATAATTGGGAGAAACTAAATTTTCTTTTTTTGTTAAACCAATTTCACAGTATACACAATTATATGTGCATAATTTATAATTAGCTAAAACATTAATACCTAAAGAAAGTCCTAATCGTCTCGATCGAAATGGCCCGTAAGTATACTGACGCATATTTATACTAATTAAATCATAAATTATTATTAATAAAGTTCTCTATTGCTTTATTTAATTGCTTAGGTTTTTCTAGCATTATATTATGACCCGCTTTATTAATTATACAAAGTACTGAGTTTCTTATTTTTTCATGAAAAAATTGTGAATATTTTACCGGTGTTAATTGATCAGCTTTTCCGCAGATAATTAAACAAGGTATATCAATTGAACTTGTTTTATCCATTGTATCAAAAGAATCACAAATTTTAAAATCACGATAAGTTACCTCCGGATTTATTTGGGAGGTTTCTAATATAGACTCATCTATTATTTCTTTAGGGGTTTTTCTATAAAATGCTCCAGTCCGTAAATAATCTAAATATTTTTGGTAATCCGTTTTTATTGAATTAAAGATAAAAGGACTCACGCGCATTCTTGCTCCTGTAGCACATAAAATTAGAGCAGAAATATCATTTGGATACCTAAAATAGTATTCTTGGCCAATAACTCCTCCCATAGAATGTCCACACAAAATTAATTTTTCAGGCTTTAAAGAATATGCGAGCTTTCTTACAACATCAACGTATAAATCTAATTTTAATTCTGGGAATATGTTAGATTTATTGTGTGAAGGTAAATCAATTGCGATTATATTAAAATCAATTTTTAAGTAGAATTGATTGTCCCATATATTTGAATTACCTCCCGCTCCATGTATGAAAATTAGTAACTTTTTAGAATTATTATCCTTAATCTGGTAAAAAATTTGCTTTCCAGAATATTCAAAGTATGGAATTTATAACACCATTATATATAATTTATAATATAGATTAAAAAAAGATTCTAATTTAGTTTTATCAAAATTATAACACGAAATTTACGCAAGTTAAGTTATAAAAGCAATTTTTAATCAGTTAATTCAATATCTCGATGTTGCATTTCTAAAAGACGCTTATATTTCCCGTTTAAATTTATTAGCTGTTCATGATTTCCTTGTTCTATTATCCCTTTCTTATCAGCATTTAACACGATTATATGATCAGCATTTTTAATTGTTGATAGACGATGTGCAATAATAATGGTTGTGCGCCCTTTACGTGCTTTATTCAAAGCATCCTGAATTAAAGTTTCCGTATAAGGATCTACAGAAGATGTTGCCTCATCTAATATTAAAATCTTTGGATCAGTTATTAAAGCACGAGCAAAAGCAATCAATTGTCGTTGTCCTATTGAAATATTACTACCATTTTCTTTTAATTTAGTATCATAATTTTTATGTAAAGCATTAATAAAATTATGAAGTCCTAAAAATTTTGAGACTGCTATCATCTTTTCTTCAAGTTCTGGTGTAAGGGTATCATATCCATATAATATGTTTTCTCGAATAGTTCCTGTAAATAAAAATGCTTCTTGTGGGACAATTCCAATTAAATCTCTTAAATCTTTTTTCTTAAGCTTTAGTATATCAACACCATCTATAAGAATCTTTCCTTTATTTACATCATAAAATCGAGCAATTAATTTAATTAACGTTGTTTTACCCACTCCAGTTTCCCCCACGATTGCTAATGTTATTCCCTCTGGAATTTTTAAAGAAAGATCTTTTAAAACAAAACCCTTAGATTCTATATGCTGAAAGAGTACTTTTTGCTCATTGATTGCGTCTTCTACTATTTTTGGGATTCTTTCATTTATCTCGGGAGGTATAGATATTTCAGCAAGTGTTTCCAAAATAGTTTGAGGTGACTTTTTTCCCCTTTTATTATTAATCATTCCCCCTCCCTCTCCACTAAAACCACCACTCTGCTGAAGATTTGTTTTAGATCTTAATTTCTGCTCTAAAAATTTAACCATATCTAGAATAGTTTCAGAAGTTATAGCATCATCAAATTTATCAGACTCAACTGATCTTTGTTTCTTGGATTTATTTTTCACTCTTTCGTCATTAAGTATATAACCAAAGCTCACATTATCAAATTCAATAGTACCATTTATTTGTTCAAGTAATATTGGATTCTTTATATCAGGGATCTCAACTTGTTCTTCTAATAACGAATAAATTCGATCACTGGCTGCAAGAGCAGATTCGATAACATTTTGAATTTGCATTAGCGTCATAAATGGTCTAAAAAATTGTCCTAAAATCGTGATAAATGCACTTAAGACCCCTACTGAAACAACCATCCCGAGAAATGAAATATTACCAGATGAAACAAAACCCCCTACTAATAAAATGGTTGCTGTAATAATTGTTGTTGTAAAACTGATTAATGGGAAAATGGTTGCCATATAATTTCGGATCTTAACCATAATTTTATAATTTGCAGTATTTGCTTGATCAAATTCAATAGAAGCTCGTTTTTCTTGCCCATATGCTTTCACTACTTTTGCACCCTCAATATTTTCCTGTATTGAAGAGGTAACCTTTCCTATTGTTCTTCTTTCCTCCTTAAATAATAAAGTAGCAACTTTTTTGAAAAATCGAGTAATTATAAAAAATATAGGAAAAACTATCAGACTAATTAAAGCTAAACCAACATTGAGGAAGAACATAAAAAGGACAGTTAATCCAATTGAAACCATGCTCGTTATAATCTGAACGAATTGTCCTCCGACTAATTGATTAAGTAAAGTAACATCATTTGTCAAAATGGATATTATTTGTCCAGAAGATCTTTTATCATAATAATTTAAAGACATATCTTGTAGTTTAGAAAAAAGATCATTTCTAATTTGATAAGTCACTTTTTGAGATATTTTCCCCATCCCATACAACGCAAAATAATTAGTAATCGCCATAATTAAAACTAATAATAGAAAAATTCCACTCATTATAACAACATTATAAGCATTTTTCGTGATAATACCTTTATCAATTATATTTGCAGAAAAAATCGGGCTTAACGCGGAAATTACAGTTGCCACTAAAAGAAAGATAAAGAACAGGAAGAATTCTAATTTTTGAGGTTTTAAATATGAAATTAACCATCTCCATAATTCTTTTCTTGGATGATCTAGTTTCGATTTGTCCCCTTCTAACATAAAACGTTGGCGAGTACTTGCGTTTGGTTTAATTATTTCTTCTCTTTCCCCATCATCATTTTTATATTTATTAGCACTCATCTTTATAGGCTCCTAATTATGTTCCTTCTCCAATTCGACTTTCTGACTTTTGTTTTTGATATAAGGTTGTATAAATTTGTTTATATAAGACATTTGACTTAATTAATTCATTGTGAGTCCCATAACCTATGACACGACCCCTATCTAAAATTAAAATATAATCTACTCCTCTAATGGTTGAGATTCTCTGAGTGATAATAATAGAAGTTATGCCCTTCATTATTCTTGTTAAAGCTTGTTGTATTTTATATTCGGTTTCTACGTCAACGGAACTGGTACTATCATCAAGAATTAAGATCTTTGGTTGCGTTAAAAGAGCCCTTGCTATTGATAAACGTTGTTTTTGGCCTCCTGACAAACGTGTTCCTCTTTCTCCAACGATAGAATCATATCCTTTGGGTAAATTTACTATAAAATCGTGTAAATCAGCAATTTTAGCAACTTCAATTATTTCATCTTTAGAAGCACCCTCTTTGCCATACGCAATATTTTCTGCTATAGTTTTATTAAATAGAAAAGTTTCTTGGGATACAATACCAATATTTTTACGTAAATCCGTTAGTAAATAATTTCTTATATCTTTTTGATCAATTCTAATAGTTCCTTCATTCACCTCGTAGAACCGAGGGATTAAATTTATTATAGTAGATTTACCCGAACCTGTAGTGCCTAAAATAGCAAGTTTTTTTCCACCTGGAATTGTGAATGTTACATTCTTTAAAATACGATGATCAGGAGTATATTCAAAGCAAACATTATCAAAATCAATATCGCCTTTTAAATTAGATATAGGAGACGCGTTTGGAAGGTCATTTATTTCTGGATTGGAATCTAAAATATCTCTTACCCTAGTAAGTGCGGCATCAGCTTGAATATATACTAGCATAATTTGGCCTAACATCATTAAAGGAAAACCTAGTGATGCTATATATGAAAGAAGAGTTACAACTGTGTTTAAATCCATTGTTCCATTTATAAACCTAATACCCCCTATGAATAATGAAGAGATTGTCATTGCACCGATGATTATATAAGTAGAGGGCATATAAAGGGAATTATATTTTATAGAATTAACACTGGCCTTATAGAATTTAGCATTATTTTCTTTAAATTTTTGAGATTCTTTAATTTGAGTACTAAATATCCGTACTACTTGAGCACCAACAATGTTTTCCCTTATTGTTGTAGTTAAATCACCAAAGCTATTTCTTGTTTCCAGAAAGATTGGTTTTAATTTCTTTGCAATATAATATGATAATAAAAGAGAAATAAAAATTGCTGAAACCAAGATAATTGATAAATCAAAACTAAAAGCAAAAAAGCCAATAATAATCCCACTAATCTGAAGAGTTGATTGAAAACCTAAAATTAAACCCATACCAAAAATTTGTCGCGTTTCTTCAATATCACTAGTAGCCCTTGAAATTAATTGTCCTGTTTCAGTTTTATCAAAATATGAAAAAGTTTGGCGATAAATTGCATTACTAACATCGTCACGTAGATAATATAGAGCTCTTGATGAAACTTCAGCTCCTTGAAGCCGAGCAGCTCTATTGAAAATATATGTTAATAATCCACAAAATAATATACTAGAAAAATACAATATGAATGCTATAGTATTAAAGCTTGGAAGATTTGGATCTAATAATCCAACCATACTTCCTATAAAAATGGGAGTAGTAGTACTAAAAATTGTTGAAAGTGATAAATAAATGATTTGTAAGATAAATGCTCTTTTCGATTTTGACCAATACTTAAATATCATTCGAGCAGATTTCATTTAACAACTATCTGTTATTAGCTTTAATTCAAGTTTTATTATGATCTATAGAAAAGTAATTATATAAAAAAAATTAATTATTGGCTTATTTCCATTTTATTAAAAGATTGAGCTCCGATTAATATCAATGCTGTTCCAAAACCAACTGTAACTAATAGATCAAGCCAAAATGGAAAGTAAGATACACCCAATAATATAAATCGGAATAAATCTACACTATATGTGAAGGGGTTAAACATCGTTATCTGTGTAGGAAGTGGTATTAAAGCTCCCGAAAGCCACATCATTGGCATTACTATGAATGTCTGTATTAATCCAAAAGATTGCATATCGCTTAAGCGTGTACTTATCGTTAACCCTATCCCTACAATTCCAAGACTCGCTAAAAAAGCTACTGGTACTATTAGCATTACACGCCAAATTAAACTAAGGTCATAACCAAAATATCCAAATGCTACACCTAATGCAATCATAATTACAACTTGTATCATTGTTTGTAAAGCTACTCCTACTGTTCTTCCTAACATCAAAGTCCTACGACTTACCGGTGCTACCATTAACTCCTTCATAAACCCAAACATTTTATCTCTGAAAATTGACATTCCACCGAATATTCCCGTAAACAAAATAACCATTGCTGCGATTCCTGAACCGCTAAAAGCTCGTGAATTAACGGTAATACCACCTAAAACTATACTGATTTGAGAAAAGCCTGCACCAAATACGAATAGAAATAATAAACCTTGAGCTATTGATGAAATTACTCTTGATTTGTTTCTCCAGAAACTCATTAACTCTCTTTTTGCTAATATCCATATTACGCTATAATTTATTTTTGTTTTTATAATAGTTAAATCAGACATTTATCATCACTTCCTTAATTGCCTCATTTGAATCATTTTTTTTACATCTTTTGAAAAATTTGAAGATTCTTCTCGTATTGCAGTCCCTACATAATGGAGGAACACATCTTCCAAGGTTGGTTGATGCATATGCACTGTTTTTATATTTAATTTGTTATCACTTATTTTTTGAACAATCAATGGTAATTGTTTTCCACCATTCTCGCAAGAAATCGATATGGAAGGATCTAATTCCTCTTCCTCTTCTCCATATTCTCCCTTCTTTATTTTTATAAGTTCTTGTTTTATATTTTCTGGAACTTCTTCCAATAGGTTGTCATCAAACATGTTTGCGATTTTTTTCTTCATTGCCAATGGAGCATTTAGAAACATTCCAGTTGCCATTGGCATTTTTTTCCAAGCCTCTATTAATTTCTTAGGATCTGACATAGTTTCTCGTATCCTTGCTTGTATCATTGCAGGATCGACATTGGGCATACCTTTAGGTGCTTTTATTTTAGGCATTATGTCTTGTTGGTCTTCAGATGAGCCTATACTAACATTTTTTACTCCTGGAATCTCTTTAATTTGCCTTATCACCATAGGAATCTTAAAGGGTTCATCAAGATTTTCAAATTTAATATCTATGACATCTCCAGATAATTGGTTTTTAAGGTTTTCAGAGGTGTCCATCGCAATAATCTTTCCATGGTCCATGATACATATTCTATTTGCTAATTCATCCGCCTCTTCCATGTAATGGGTTGTAATTAAGATTGTCATTTTTGAGGCGCTCTGATTTAATTCTTTGATTTTTTCCCATATTTTTCTGCGTGTTTGAGGATCTAATCCCAAAGTGGGTTCATCCAAAAAAAGAACTTTTGGTTCATGAATCAATCCACGTGCGATTTCTAAGCGTCTTTTCATCCCCCCAGAATAATTTTTAACAAAAAGATCTGCTTTATCCTCAAGATCCACTAATTTTAATACTTTTCGTATTTTATCTTGTCTCTCCTTTTTAGGCATCCCATAGAGAACGGCATGCAATTCTAAATTCTCCCAAGCTGTCATATCCCCATCTGAGGATGGTTCTTGAAAAACAATACCAATACTTTTTCTAACTTTACTAGGATCTTTACTTACATCATAATCATTTACAAATGCTTTACCATTTGTAGAAGATAATAAAGTCGCAAGTATGCTTATAGTTGTAGTTTTTCCAGCCCCATTAGGACCTAATAACGCAAAAATCTCACCCTTCTTTATGTTAAAATTAATATCGTCTACAGCTAATACATTTCCTTGTTCATAAATTTTAGTAAGATTTTTTACTTCAATGATACTTTGATTCATTTCTTACTTACCTTTCAAATTTTCTTTTAATTTATTTATTTTTTTCTCAATCCTTTGAGATTGTTCTTCTAATTTTTTAATATCTCGCGATATTTTCAATTTTTGGATTTCTAAAAATTCTAATTGTTCCTGATCCGATTTCTCATCTAATCTAGTTAACATAAGTTTTAATGGACCAATCTTTTGAAAAGCTTTAGGTAAAATTCCTTTTTCATCTCCTAACATTACTGTTTTTAATGTCTCGAATGATTCCTCAATAACTTTTTGCTTTTCTAACATCAATTTTAATGTTTCACTACCTTTTGGAGTAATTTCATAGATTTTCCTATTTCTCCCTTCAACTTGTTGTTCATTGTATGTAATTAATTTTTTTTTTGTCATATCCTTTAATACTGTATACATAGTCGATGATGGGGGATTCCATATCCCTAAAGTACGTTTTTCAATTTCTTTACTAATTTTATAACCATAAGAAGGATTTTTTTCAAGAACAATTAATATAAGGGAACTAATAAATCCTGTTTTCATAGCATTTTCAAATTTCTCAGCAATTTTTTCTGCCATCTTTTTTCCCTTACTTTTTAAAATATCTCAATTTCTGATATATATCAGAATTTAAAAGTTTTATTATTATAATATATCAATTTTAAAAGAAGGTTTTATAATCTTTTTCTATTAATTATTATTAATTACAATTCATTTTAAGATTTAAGATGTCAGAAGTTTATATTACAGATACATCAGAATCGATAGAGGGAGCAATTAACGAATTTTTTTCTTACTTAGAAAAAGCCGGAGCACCAATTCTTAAAAGTTCAAAAAAAGTCTATATAAAAGTCAATGGTATAGATTTCAAAAAACATACTTATACTTCTCCAGATGTTTTGGAAGCAGTTATTGTTTATTTGAAGAAGAAAGGTGCTGAAGTGTCCGTAATGGAAAATTCCACACAAGCTAACTTGACAAGAATTGTGTTTACAATTACAGGTTATAAAGAAGTTTGTGAGAAAACTGGAGCAAAAATTATATATTTAGATGAGGAAGACACTGAAACCTTTGAATTTAAAGGGAAACCATCAGCGAAAGAAGCCCCTAAAGGTTATAATTTGATGACCTTCAGATTACCTAAAACGATTGTAAAAATTATGGAAAATAGAGATTCAATAACATATATTAATGTTCCAAAACTTAAAACCCATTCTATGGCAGTGGTTACATTAGGTATTAAAAATCAATGGGGGTTTCCTCAACATGCTGATCGTGGAAAAGATCATAATTATAATTTGCACTCAAAATTAGTAGATATGTATGAATTGATAAAACCAGATATCACTATCATAGATGGAATTGAAGGGACAATTCATGGGCATTATCCTCCTACAGCTTGGGAAGATAAATTAGTGATCCCTTTTAATATTTTAATAGGAGGGAGAGACACTTTAGCTGTCGATGTAGTTGGAGCTAGAATATTTGGATTGTCTATTGATGAAGTTCCTCATTTAAAAATAGCGTATGAACGAAGGCTTGGTGAGGGTGATTTAAATAAAATTAAAGTTATAGGCAAAAATCTTGATGATTATAAAGAGAAATATGGATGGGATTTATTGCAAGAATTCCCTGAAGATGTAAAGCTTATCAAAGGAAAGGAATTAGTCTGTAGAGAAGGGTGTTTAAATAATCCTTTAACCGTTTTACAAACACTTTCTTATGATTATCCAGATAAATTTAAGGGAGGGTGGTTTTTAATTATGGGTAAAGGTTTTGATGATAATATTATAGAGCAATTAAGAGGAGAGGGATATAATAAAGGATTGGTAGCAGGATATTGTGCAATTGAAGAAGTTGGCCAAAAATTAAGGAAAGAATTTGGTAGAAGGAACATTTTTTTTTCAGGTGCTTGTAATAATCTTGCAGAAACAGTCACTGCTGAACTAAAGTTATCTGGTATGAGTGTTCT
>CAYNEU010000243.1:0-10421 GCA_964396275.1 uncultured archaeon
TTTTGAGTAGTTTTTCAACTAATAAAAGGGCACTCCATCTATTCAAAAAATTAGGTTTTGACGTTGTTGGAGTAAGAAAAAAACAATTTCTTATGGATTCAATATATATCGACGAGGTTATGATGGAATTATGGATAGATGACTATCTCAATGAAAATATACAGAACGTTACGATTGATTTTTAACAAACTTATATCACTAAATGAGAAGAAGATATTCCTATATACAAACTTATTAATAAGAATATGGTTTTAAACTCAGGGATACTTAAATCTCTTCTTGAATTGTTCCCAACTTTTTTTATCTAAAGGATTCTCATTTAAAAATAAGAAATTCAGGTTTTTCAAGCTTTCTATGTTTTCATTGTTAAATTTTGATATTTGGTTTCGGCCTAAATGTAACATAATTAGATTATCTAAACCCTCTAGTCCCTCTAATTCCTTAATATTATTGTAATCCAGATATAATTCTTGTAAATTATTTAAAATTTTTAATCCTTCAATTTTATTAATCTTATTGTTAGATAATTCTATTTTCTTTAAGTTCACCTGATTATCAAGAGACTCAATATTTCCTATTAAATTATTTGAGAGGTATAACCCCTTCAATTTAATAAGAGATGACAATCCACTAATTTGACTAACTGTATTATTATTAAGATACAACCACATCAAATTTTTTAAATTATTAAATCCTCTCATCTGCTCAATTTGGTTATACGCAAGATTTAATCTATTTAACTGCTCTAAACAATCTAAATTTTTAATTTCTGAAATATTGTTATGACTTAGATTCAATTCTTCTAATTTTGCTAAATTAGCTAAATTGTTAATTTCCTTAATTTCATTATCATTCAGAGATAATTTTTTCAAATGATGTAAAGAATCTAAGTTATGTATTCTACGGATTTTATTATTCGATAAATTTAATTCTTCTAAATTGTTTAAACCCTCTAAATTTTCGATCTCTCCTAATTTATTATAAGATAAATCTAAAGTCTGTAAATTTGTTAAGATTTGGATTCCATCTATACTTTCAAGTTTATTTCGCTCTAATTGAAGATGTTCTAAATCAACCAAGCTATTTAATCCTAAAATATCAGAGATTTTATTTAAATTAGAACTCTCGCAATTTAATGCATAAATTTTTCCCTTTCTTAACGTCACATGATATCCACATTTTTTTGTATAAAACTCATTTAAAATTAAATTAATACAGACATCAAGAAAAGAATCAGGGATGGAGTTGCTTGGATTAAAATTATAAATTTCTTGTAGTAGCTTACTATTTTTATCGCTAAATTCATTTTTAATTAAATTTTTAAGATATTCTATTATTGCTTTGCGAGCTTTCACACTATTTATCGAATTTAAGGTTCTTACCGCAAAAAGCTGCAACTCTACGTTGTCAACTTTATTTAACGTATATTCCAACAATGAGATTAACTTCGTGCTATTAGAATATTTTTCTTTTAAAATTTTTCCAGCAAGTAGTTGTATTTCGAGAATTTCATCAGAGAGAAATAAATGCTCGAAAAATTTGAAATTCTTACCATCTTCAATTAAACCATAATTTTCAAGCGCTTTTTTGCGTACACTTGAATCGCTTGAACTGTCGATCCATTCTCTTAAAAGATCTAGACCTTGTTTTTTTCCTAAATGATCGATGTTTTCTTTTATGAAATCTGGATCTAATTCCATTTTAAGTGATTATCAATCTAAAATATTCAATATTAACTTAAGATTTTATATATGATAGAAAGAGTAAAAACCTAATCAACAATAATTCATTAGTAAATGGAAAATTTTGGCATTTTACTACTTTTTGAGAGTTTTTAAACCATCTATTATATCAGCATCTTTTTCCTCTTTACCTTCAACTTCTTCCTTTGATGGTTTTGAAGGCTTGGAAGCATCAAAAGGAGTATCGCATACCCAACACGCGTTTTCAGATTCAGTGAGAGCAATAGAACACTTCAGACAGTAAAAAGTCTTGCATTCGGGGCATATATAATTAGCTTTTAAGATTTCATTTTTGCAGACAATACAAATTTGCTTTTCTTTTGAAACTGTAACTTCTTCCTCAGTAAGTTTTCTTCGTTTAGTGAAAATTTTAACAATCTCCTGAAATTCATCTTTCCTGACTTCTAATTCCTTTGGAATTTCTAATTTTTTAACTTTTCTATCTTTATTTAATTGCTTAATACCAATAATAATAGGTATTAAAAAATTTGGTGTATAAAACCACCCTATTACCCCTATGTGAATAGGTAATAGAAACATATAGAATAACATAAATATTTGCATTATACAATTTGAAATTATTAATAATATCCATTGAATTGAGGTCCTCGATTTTATAAGAACATCTAAATTAACAAACAAGGGAAGAAATACAAATAAACCAGAAAGGAGATATAATGCTGGAGATAGAGAAGGAGGTAAACCTGTATTATAGATCGTGGCAATTAATGCTGAACTGATATTACCAATATTTATGCCAATAATGAGAAAAACTGTAGTCAGTTGAAATCTTTTGCTAGATTTAATTGAAAACCATGTAAAAATCGAGATAATAACATATCCCGCATAAAAAGATGTAAATATACCAAAATTAATATCTATGATTGTAAATACCTCAAACATTAAATATACAAGGGAAAGTAAATATTTTGTTGATTTTATAGCTTTTTCAAGCAAAAATATGAATAGAAACATCCCAATATACGACATAAAAGAAAAAACATAATAATATACATTTAAAAAACTTTCGAAAAATAAATTCTCATTGAAATCAAAATAATATGAATGATTAATATAATATCCTTCAATAAAAAATCGATTCAAATAAAGTGCTATGAAACCTAAAAAAAAGCTAATTAAGAGAAACAGCCCAAATCCATACAAGATTAACCGCTCACTTTTGATCTTGGTTTTATAACCTCTATAAATAAAAAACGGTCCTGCAATTGCATCCTTGACTATTACCAGGAGCCATAGAGCTCTTTCTAAAGGATCAAAAAGTAATACATCTACCATTTTGATTCAGCCCAAGTTCTTCTATAAAGATATTAGGTAGCAATTAAATTTAAAATATACTTTTATACAAAAAAGAACGCGTTTTTAATTCGAAATTTCAAATGGAATAAGCCTAAATCTAATCCGTGAATACAATAAAAAAAAGAAAAGAAAAATAAAAAACTTATAAAATTTATTCCCGTTTGATTTGAGTGAATCTGTTTTGCGGGTTAGAAGCATCGGTGAATTACTTGTGGTCCCATTTCTTTATACTCGCGCCTAGTTACCCACATGCGATGAAATGTTTTAAGTGAACTCAAAATTGAGCCACCAATCCATACTGAGTACATACGCTCAGGTGGGGCAATTATTTTGACATCCACGCTCTCTGGGATTTGCTCTTTTATTTCTTTAGTTAATCGCTCTTTTATCCCAGGGAACATCGTACTACCGCCCGAGAGAACGATGTTTGAATAGAGATCTCTTCGAAGATCAACATCACACTCTGAAATGGCACCAACAATCACATCATCTAAGGGTTCTAATTCTTTACCAATAACGCTTGGATTAAAGAAACATTCAGGAGCAAGGAATCTTTCGACACCAACGTTTATAGTCTCTCCATCAGGAAGCATATAGCTCTTTTCCATCCCGGCTACTTTCTTAGAAAGCATCATTTCTTTTTCAGGATCGATTGCTACATAGCATAATTTTTCCTTGATGTCTCGGACTATTTCTTTTTCTGCTGATGTTGTGAAAGAATATCCCTTTTGTCGAAGAAGTCTCTGCAAATAGGTTGTAATATCTCGACCCGCTAGATCGATTCTTTGGATAGCATGGCTTAAGGCGAATCCCTCGAAAATTGGTACAACATGGGAAACTCCATCACCAATATCTATAACACATCCGGTAGTACGACCAGAAGCATAAAGACTCAATACTGCTTGCATTGCTACATAAAGAGCAGGTGTATTGAAAGTCTCAAACATAATTTCAGCCATCTTTTCACGATTTGGACGTGGATTTAATGGTGCTTCAGTCAAAAGAACTGGATGTTCACTTGGATCGATACGCAAGTCAGTATAAAAGGTATAATGCCAGATTTTCTCCATTGCAGTCCAGTCTTCAATGATACCATGTTCAACAGGGAACATTAACTTTAAAACGCCTTTTAATTGCATAGCTTCCTCACCAATATAGTACTCCCGAGTATAGTGCTCAACATCAGTCATGATGCTTTCGTACTTAGGATAGCCAATTAGTGTTGGGAAGACTGACCTTGGTTGATCCTCACCAGCAAATCCATTCTTGGAGATTCCGGTACCATTATCAACAACCAGGGCTTTTGCGTTCAAAAAGCTTTCTTCCTCTGCCATATTTCTAATTCAGCTCTTAATTTTAATTATTTTTTTTAATTCGGTTAATTTCTTCGATTATATTTAATTTTTAATTTTT
Source organism: uncultured archaeon (assembly GCA_964396275.1). GTDB lineage: Archaea > Asgardarchaeota > Lokiarchaeia > Sigyniarchaeales > SOKP01 > Loki-b32. The sequence continues at coordinate 4,473 of CAYNEU010000243.1, forward strand.
TAAAAAATTTACTGCTAATTTTTTCTTATTATTTATCTTTAAATTGATAAATTTCAAGATTAAATTTAACATAATAATAAAGAAACTTCTTTATAAATTTTTTGAATACAAAACAAAAAATCATTATAAATGTATGTAAAATCGCTTTTAAGTATATGTACAAATTTGGTTACTTTTCAGTCGTTTAGAACAACAAATTTCAAGTTCAATTTCAATTAGTTCATTTTGTCATTATAGTCTTGAAAACAAAAATAGAAAATATAGTAAATTTTCTACTGAAAAATCGATAATAAACTTATTATTGATGAAAGATCTAACTATTACTTGATAATAAAGAGGGGTTTCCCATTTTGTATAAATTTAGTTAAAAAGGAGTAATAATTATGCCTGAAAGTGGAACAATATTATATGATTTAAACAAGGTTTTTATTCCTTGTCGAACAGTGTTAGAAATGGAAGCCCTAACCTCTCTTTTTCTGGAATATTATAATTATGATGAAATCAAGGAATTACCACAAAGTCAACCATCAAGTGAAAAATTAATAGAAAAATTTCACGTAATAGATTGCGAACCCCTTGAACACATCATTGAATATTTTATCGAAGTCATCGTAAGTAAACTGAAACCAATTGTTATGTATGAAAGAGATCATCACGATAGATTTAGGATGGGAAATGTAGAAGCATATACAAAAACAAGATTATGTTTATTTTTAGCCTTACATCGATTAAAGTTGAAATTCTTAGTCATTAAGAATTTTATGGATAAATTTAAAGAGAGAAATTTCAACTTAGATGCCTCTGAAGACCAAAAGTACTTAGGAGCACACACATTTCTTTCTGCTTTTTATCAGGATTATTATGAGAAGAATAAAATGAATCTTAAACTAATGTTATCTTCAAAAAGGATGTCAGAGAGAGTAAGTGAATTAATGGATACTTCTAAAACTATAACAAATGAAGATATTATCAACGCAATTACTTTCAAGAAGTTCCTCGACGATAAGAATAGGATTAAATTTATTATGAAAGAGATAAAAGCCTCTTTATTTGTTTGTAGAGTAATGTTTGCACAAATGGATGTGTATAATCCCTTTACGATAGCAGGGGAAGCAATGATTGATGCAGAGGAGATGATGATTAGCCAAGATTTCATTCCAGAATTAATTCCTGCAATCTCACAATGGTATGTTGAAAAACATATGTCACAACTTGAGAATTGTTTTAGAGCTTATGAGTTTATGATGCATAGGGTCTTAGAGGGCATAAATTATGCTGTAAAAATAGCTTCGGGAGGACAAATTAACCTTGAATTAGACAGTGCTATCTATAACACTGGAAATATCTTTGAATTATAGTGTTAAATGTCAATCTTAAATATTGGACTCGAAATGTAATAAATAACAGTGATTTTATTTTTTATTCAATAAGAAGAGAATTAAGAAGATTCATTAACATGAAGACTGAAACATTAGAAATGAAGCGTGAAGTATGGGAATATTTCAGACAATATAGACAAGCGTCTATAAAAAAACGATATTTAGAAAAACAAAATGCCCTTGATTTGAATCAGGCAACAAAACAATATAAAAAAAGTTAAATTTAGAAGAAAAAAGCTTTAATCCAAATACAGCTGTAAATTTTAGAGTTCTATTTATTCTTTAAGGTGTGTTCTGCCCTTTCAATTTTCTTATTACTCCATTCCTTTACTTTAGCCAACATTTCCATCTTATTATTTGGCCTATTTAATTCAATTGGTTCTTTTATGTATCCTTTATTTAAGGCATTACTATAGACTTTTTCACCAATTTTTGTCCTAATTATTGCTGTTGTTAATTTTTCTGGTGAACCAAGACCACCAAAAGAAATATCAGCATAAATATTGGAAAAATCAGGACATGCGTAACAAGCCGGTCGTCCAATGTCGTGTAAATCTGAAAATGGAATCTTCAAAGTTGTCCCATTTTTAAAGTATAATATAAGCTCTTCTCGCACGTTCATACTTTCAACATCTTCAAATGAAAAATTGAATTTTTTTTCTAGTTTTTTCCTATCTTCATCATTGAATGAGAAGTTCAGATAACAAAACAGACCAAATGTATACTTAACAATATGTGCGGGTAGAATACTTAATTCTTGCATTTTTCTAATTGAATTAATTTGACATGGAGTGCCGACAACAGCTATATTTAATAAATCAGAACTCCTGACTTTTTTCAATGCTATATTAGCAGCTATAAATGTGTTATATTTTTCTAATCCCACTACTTGGCTAGAAAAGTCAAAATGAGACCCAGCAGCTTCAATTAAATCTTCTTTATTTGTTGCTAAAAATGAAGCCCGATTAAAAGGGCCCTTCCTTTTACAGACAATTGCTCCATCAATTAGCTTATTATCTAATAAATAATTTAAAATAGCTGTAACCACACCACCATCAGTTGCTCTTTTTCTAATTTCTTCAGAGGAAGCATGACAAGAAGCTATTTTTAGCTGATTTCCTATAGGAGGATCATAATTAAATTTTTTATTTAACTGATCATTAAGTATATGAGTTTGGGGACATATAAAATAACAAATACCACACTTAAGACATTTGTCTTTGTTTATGTATTTAGGGGGTCCTGATTCTGACATTTCAATAGCTTTAATTTCACCAGCTGAACAAAAACTAACACATCCACCACATTCTCCACACAATCCTTTTTCATGCACTTCTATTATTAAGTCTTCAAATGTTTTTGAAACTGCTTTATCTGCCAATTTTTTCCACCTATTTCTATTTATGTTAAAAAATTATTTTATTAGTTAATTTAATATTCATTGGGCATTTTTTTAAGTTCAGCAAGAGAAAAGACAGGGCCGTCAACACAGACAAATTTATTACCTATATTGCACCTTCCACATTTACCAATGCCACATTTCATTCTCATTTCTAAACTATTTAGGATTTGCTCATCTTTCCAATTTAATTCTTCCATAACTGCAATTGTAGTTTTAATCATTATTGGTGGTCCACAGATAACTGCAACGGCATTATCAGAATTTGGGCCAACCTTTTTAACGATAGGTGCAACAAATCCTACTTCTTCACTCCATCCCTCTGCTTCACGATCAATGGTTAAAACTACCTTAATGTCATCTCGTTTTTTCCATTCATCTAATATATCTTGATATAATACTTCTCCTGGATCGCGGTTTCCATAAATTACTGTAATGTCCCCGTAATCTTTTCGATTTTTTTCATCTAGTAAGTAAATTATCAGCGATCTTAGCGTTGAGAATGCGAATCCTCCTCCAATGACAACGATGTTTTTACCTTTCATTTCTTCTACTGGCCAACCGTTCCCACAAGGACCTCTTACCCCAACTATGTCTCCTTCTTCACAATTATGAAATCCTGACGTGACAGTTCCCATTTTCTTAATAGTAAACTTAATGGTTCCTTTTTCAGTAGGGGATGAAGCTATCCCTATAGGGCATTCACCTTTTCCTATTAAGCTAATTTCAGCAAACTGTCCAGGAATATAATCAAATTTTTTGTAATCTTCTTCCTTCTTAAACTCTAACTCGATAGTTTTAATATCATTAGCCTTATTTTCTGATACTATCGATTTAACTTTGGTAATATATGGTATATAAGGATTAGGCAACTACTTTCTCATCCTCCTTTTTTTCAATTTTTTCAATTTTTCCTATTTTATTCAATATTACACGAAGATCATTATTAGCTGGACATACGGTAACACATCTACCACATCCAACACAGCCCAATAAATCATAATTTGTAGGATAATAGCTGAACTTATGCATAATTCGGTTTCGACAACGTTGGATTTTGGAATCTCGAGGATTATGACCACTCGTTTCCATTGTATAAAGACATGATTGGCAAGTATCCCAAATTCTAATTCTTCTTCCTCTATTATTATATTGATCAGTCTCGTCAATAACATCAAAACACGTACAGGTTGGACATAAATAAGCACAAGAACCACACCCTATACATGCTTCACTTATTTCATCCCATAGAGGATGTTCAAAACTTGTTTCTAAGTTTTTTACAACTGCATCAACATTAATCTTTGTAGTTATTGATTCCTCTGCCGTTTTTGCCAATTCCTCTGCTTTTTTCAAATCAGCTTTAGACGCATCAGAAAGCCATGATAGCTTTTGAATTAATACTTTCCCTTTATCACTGATTCCTTCAACTAAGTAAGTTTCTCCTAAATCAGTTAGAAATACATCCATATTCTCTTTATTGAAAGGATTTCCACCAACAGATGTGCAAAAGCATGTAGTTCTTGGAGTATTACATCCAATTCCTATGAGCGTTGTATTTTCCTTTTTCTTTAAATAGATTTCATCCTTCCAATCTCCATGAAATGAAAAGAAATTGGCAAATAGTTCAAAACTATAAGCGTCACACGGTCGAATTCCAAAAATCAAGATTTTTTGATCCAAATTCTGTTTGTCCGTTATTTCAACATCTTTTTCATCTAAAGAGTATTCAAATAACACTTCCTCTTGAGGAAATAAGACGGATTTTGGGGGTATCTTTGAATTTAAGTACTCCAAAACAATATCTTCTGAATTTTCAATCTTCTCAAAAACTATGTTTCCCTTTTTATTAATAGGAGCATAAAAGTCATGCTCTTTTACAAGCTCCTTATATAATTTTCCAATTTGATCCTTTTTTAATATTTTTTGTTCCATTCTTTTATTCACCTTTTTAGTCTTCCTCTAACATGAATTCTTGCGCATCATTCATATCAAAATCCATCATTGGGGGAACAGTTTCAGCATTGAGCCCTGAAGTATAATCATATCTTTCTTTCACTATTTTTTCTAATTTCCTTGTGATAAAATTCAGGTCTATACCAACTGGACATACTGATGAACAAGCCCCACACGCTACGCATCTACCTGCTAAATGTTGTGCTCGAACTAAATGAAATACTAATATATCCCGGAACTCAGTAGTTTTACCAAACCATATGGGCATGTTTTGATCTACAAAACAGAGGTTGCAATAACATGCAGGACAAGCTTGGCGACAGCTGTAGCATAGAGTACATGCTTGTAAAGTATCTTTAATATGCGCCCATTTCTCCTCAGCTGATTTCGATTCAAATTCAGCAATATCTGAAAATTCATCATGTATAGATTCTAGTTCTTGACATTCACCTACACAATTTGTTTCACTTGCTGAAGGAGATTTTATTTGACACACTTTACACAACTCATTAATGTATTGATCAAAGGGAAATTTTTTCTCCCAATCTTTCCCTTTTATAATAATATCATCTCCAGATATAGAAACTTCTAGAATCTCCTTTTCTCCAATTTCCATATCGATTTTACTTCTGTTAATTATTCCATTGCAATTAATCCCAATCATCTTTATATTATCTAGATTCACCTGTTTCTCCACAGCTAAAAGATTTATTGCTCTACCGACACAACCTTTAGCCACTATTCCAATTTTCAATGAATTTCCTTCTGAATCACAAAGTTGGGGCATTAAAGGGGCTAAATAGTTAGCTAAATTCATATAACATAAATTATTCCAAATTAATTTATCTACATCTTCTACTTTTCTAATAATAATTGGTGTAGAACTTAAGGGTATGGTACCCTGAGAATAACCAATTATTACATCAACTTGATTTTCGCTAAGCAATTTCTTAGCATTTTCCCTTATTAAGTTCGTTATTTCCTTATTATCTGTTTCGATTCCCATTTTTAACACCATTCCTTTTGAAATTTAGTATTTGGCCCTAATTCTTTAACTATTTTGGTAGCTTTCCGAACCAACACTGCAAAACGTTCCCCCTCAGCAGCAGATGCCCACATAAATTGAACTCTCCCTGGTTCAATCCCAAAAAATTCTAAAAGTTCTTCTAAAATGGCAAATCGTCTCCTAGCTACGAGATTTCCGCTTATATAATG
>CAYNEU010000244.1:0-12643 GCA_964396275.1 uncultured archaeon
AATTTGGGCTTATATCGGGTTTCTTACCATTATATTCCATTATAGGCATATGATTCTCACTTATATTGTTTATGATAGGTAAATAAAATTATTACTTTTTAAATTCAACTTATCTCTTAAAAAATTTAAACTTTTATCAACTATCTTACATATAAGTATTAAATGGGTTTTTAGATTCAAATAATATAAATTCAACTTCAGGAAACTCTAGACTCAAGATATTACATAATTTTTTCATTGCTAATATTTCATTCTTATAATGCGATGTTTCTATTAAATTGAGCCCCATATCTCTTGCAAAAACAGCATCAAAATAGTTTATTTTTTCCGATATATAACAATCACATCCTAATTTCATAGCCTTCTTTATGCAGTTAGCATCCGATACATAGCCGCCAACAATACAAATCTTATTGATTGATTTTTGGAGATTTCCTACAAATGAAACATATTTTAAATTCAAATTTGTTTTTATCCGTAGTACTAAATTTTCTAAAGTAAATGGGTCTTTGTTTTTTAAATAATGTAGTGGTGAACAGATCCTTCCGATAGGGATTTTTATTCCTTCTTTATTCTTAATTTCAAATGTGTTTTCCAGTTTTAAATAAAGAGCATTTACGAGAGTATCTGAAACCCCTCCTTCTGCTGCGATAAATGAGGAATTTAATACAAATATTGAAACTGGGAACTTAGAAAGCAATACTAATTTATTTATTAGGTTTTGCTTAAATTTTAATATTGGTTTGTTAATTAGACCATGATTAGATATTATTAAATTAACTTTATGTTTTAATGCACAATGTATCGCTTGTAAACTTAGATCTATTGTTAGCATTACCTTCTTTATCTTTTTGTTATTAAAACTCTTATCATAATGCAAGCCATATATCTCTGAATTGAATCTAAATGCTTTAGGTGAAAATTTATTTGTTAAAATCTCTTTTATTTCTTGAAGCGACATTTCAATCACTCTTTAAAAGTATAATATGAAAAATTTGGATATTTTAATATGATAAAACTGAGTAAAGGTTTTTTAATTTTAAATTAAAATATATATATTAAATCGAAAATATCTTAAAACTAAAAAGAGTCTAATAGATATGAAAGAAAAAGATTGTATATTTTGTAAAATAACTGATAAAGAAATTCCTTCGAAAATATTATTTGAAAATGAAGTAGTTTTAGCTTTTTTAGATATTTCTCCAATTTCTAAGGGACATACTATTGTAATCCCAAAAAATCATTATTCAAATTTAGAAGATATACCGAATTATGAGCTTACTGAAGTCTATAAGGAAGTAAAGAATTTAGCAAAAAAGATTCATAAAAATTTAAAAATTGATGGATATAATATACTTCAAAATAATTTTGCTGCTGCTGGGCAAATTATTAAACATTTTCATATTCATATAATTCCAAGAAATTATGATGATGAAAAATTTCGAATTAAAATACCTAGAACTCAAGCATCCGAAGAGGAGCTTAATGAAATCTATAAAATTCTAAAATTTTAAAAAATTATTTTCAAACTAAACTTCCTTTAAAATTAGTTTGGTTTAAAAGAGTAATTAAAAATAAATGTAATAATGAAGCTTAAAAATTCTTTCAAAAAATTTACATCTAAAACTAAAGAGTTCTTTTCTGATGAATATGGAGGGAATCTTATTGAATATGCTTTATTAGTTGGATTTGCATTATTTATTTTTTTCATTATCATTGGCGTTGTTACTTCAATGTTAGATTGGACTGTGGGATTGTCAAATGATTTTTTTGATTTATTTCGGTGATATTTTAAATAATCGTTTAAAGAAAGCTATTAAATTTACTTTGTTTTAACTATTTTATTATCAATCAACATAAAATCATATTTTTCACCCCAGTTATCTAGATGCTCTATTACAAACTCAGAATCTAATTTTAAGTGATCAATAAATACTTCGAAAGGTATTTTATCTGCCCTTCTAAGATATTTTTGTATTAGTTTATCAAGATCAGGCTTCTCAGGGGGTTTATCTTTTCTTTTTCTTGCTCTTAACTTCTTTAAAAGAGGATCATTTTTGCTATCATTAAAAAAATATTCTACTATATTATTGATTACTTGTGCTTTTGTTGCTCCAAAGACATCGACTAATTCTTCAATTAATTTCATATAACTTTTATTAATTGTAACTGTTGTTCTTGCAGTTTCAGTCATTTTTTAATGAGAAATAAATAGTTTTACAATATAAAAGAAAAAATTTAAATTTTTAAATTTTATGCTAATTGATGATAATAATACATAAATAAGCATCATTTATATATCATTTGGAACTAACTAGATTATAAGATTAAATTTTTTCACTTTAAAATTTAAAAAGTCGTAAAATTGTCGTATTTCTTTCTATTTTAAAGATGTGGAGGAATAAATCATGGGAAATAAAACCTCATTAGAAAATTATCCTGAATCTAGAGGATATCTATCACCTATTCAGTTTAATTTAATAAAAACTTTAAAAGACGTGGGGCCATTAACAAGGCGAGATTTAGTAAAACAACTAGAAACTCCAAGAACTACTATATATGACAATCTTGTAAAGCTTCAAAAAAAGAAATTAATTGAAAAATTCTCTCGCAATGATGGAAATAGAGGACGACCCCGTGTTTTTTGGAAATTTAGAGATTAACTAATTTATTTTTATTTATATTTTATATCTCATTCAACCCTTTTTATTAATTATGTATTAATTTAAATATAGACACCAAAATTTCCACTGCAAACTTATTTTAATATATGAAAAATTGGAAAATACTTTTAAATTTTAGTATAGGACCCAGATTATAATTCGTGAAAAATATTTAAATAATATTATTAAAAAAGAAATAAACTAAATTATTGATTTTAGTTTGTTTATTTTCCAATCGAAATTAAGGAGTATAAAAATATATTTAATAATATAAATACACTTTTTTCCAAATCAAGGACTTTTTTATTTAGGGATATAATAAAATTCATTTATACGTTTTTGATATATGTCTTTATTACTTCCTAATTTATTTACACGAGGCCTTTTCGTAGTGCTATCTCTCCTAAATGTTATTCCCATCATTTTTAAAAATGTATTAAATCCATCCCTCAAATTTTGAGGAGGTAAAGCTTTACCTTCTAAACCAGGAATCCCTTCAAATACTAATATGGAATCAGCAATGAAATCTTGTGTTATTATATCATGTTCTACAACAAAACCAGATTTTTTTAACTCTTCGATAGATTTTCGAAGTAATTGAGCAACCTGTAATCTCATTTCAACGTCTAAAAACGCTGAAGGTTCATCTAATAAATAAATATCAGCTTCTGTAGAAAGACATTTAGCTATTGCTGCTCGCTGTAATTCTCCTCCACTTAACTCAGAAAAACTTCTCTCTCTTATATTATCCAAATTCAAATTATTTATCAATCTCTTTTTATAGGATTGACTCAAATGAGGTGCTAGTTTAATTTGCGCTATAAGGTCTGATACTGATCCTTCCTCTTCAAATTTAATATATTGTGGTTTTATTACTACCTTCAATTTTTGACTATTTTCTTCATTACTTTCCTCTATTTTCTCATCCAAATCTTTGATTTCCGTAGTAATAGTATTTGCGATTGAATTTATAAACGTAGTTTTACCAATACCATTTGGTCCTAATATTCCAATAATCTCACCAGCATGGATTTCACTCCCAGAAGCGGTTAGATGAAAGTTTCCTAATGAAATTTCAATATCGTCATAAGAAAAAACAACATCTCCAGAATCAAATAAAGATTCCTGAGGTGGTCGTTCATGAAATAAGATGGCTTCCTCTCTGAACCTCATATTTTCATCCTTGATATATCCATTCAAATAGATATTTATACCCACTCGAACACCTTGAGGATGTGATACTATTCCATAAACACCAGGGAGCCCATATAAAATTGAAACGTAATCACTTAAGTAATCTAAAATAGCTAAATCATGTTCGACAACAATTATAGTCTTATTTTTATCTGATAATGTTCGGATTAATTTAGCCATATTGATTCTTTCACTAACATCTAAATATGAACTCGGTTCATCAAATAAATATATATCTCCATCTTTAAGATAAGCTGCTGCAATGGCTACTCTTTGTAATTCTCCTCCCGAAAGTACTGAAATTTCTCTGTCTAAGATTTCTGTAAGATTCAATTCCTTAGAAATTTGATCCAGTTGTTCTCCCATATCATTTTTATTTAAAAGATCAAATACTTTTCCTGATACAAATTTAGGGATCACTGTAATATTTTGAGGTTTATGAACAATCTTAGTTTTGTCTTCTTTTAGTTCAATAAAATATTGATGAAGTTCAGAACCTTTAAAATGTTCAATTATTTCCTTCCATTCAGGAGCTTGTTCTCTAAACCGACCAAAATTTATGATCAATTCATTCGAAAGTAATTTTAATAATGTACTTTTACCAATTCCATTTTGTCCTATGAGTCCAAGCACTTTTCCTTTTTTAGGGATTGCCATTCGAAATAAGGAAAATTGATCTTGTCCATATCGATATGACATTTGATTTTCCAGAGGATCGGGTAAATTTACAATATGTATTGCATTAAAGGGACATTTTTTAATGCAAATACCTTCTCCAGAACATAAACTTTCAGTTATTATTACACTTTTTCCATCAGGGCTTAAAACTATTGTTTTATCTCCAGTCCTTACTCTGGGGCAGTATTTGATACAAGGTTTTTCCCCAAAAGGACTGCATTTATCTGGTTTACAAAAATCCTTATTTAAAACAGCAATCCTCATTAATTAACTCACTACCATTTAAAAGCAAAAATAATAAATATAATTTGCTTACGTTAAATATACAATTATACATAATAGAAAAATTTTTGTAATACAAAATATTACCTCATTAAAGCAAAGCCTCTAAAGTGAATAAAAATTGAATGAAGATTTTCCAGTTCATTGGGTGGAAGAAATTGTTGAAGAAATCTACTCACGAAAACCTGAAGAAATAACACTCTCTACCGGTAAAACACCATCAGGTCATATCCATTTAGGAATTTTACGAGAAATAATAATTTGCGATGCTTTAAGAAGGATCTTTGAAAAAGATGGTAAAATAGTTAATAATTTATTATTTTTCGACAGTTTAGATGCAGCTAAACGATTTCCGGCATATATCTCAAAAAGTTTTCAAAGCAAACACATTGGAAAACCATTTTCTATGATTCCATGTCCATATAGTGATTGTAGTTGTGAGAGTTATGCTCATCACTTTGGTAATGAATTAGTTAACGTATTTCCTAATTTCGGAATTAAAACTAAAATTGTATGGTCTCATGAGTTATATAAAACAAAAAAAATGCAAGAAAAAATTAAAATTGCCTTAGAGAATACAGGAAAAATTAAAGAAATACTAAAAAAATATATACTTCCCACCCTAAAAGAAGAAGATAAAAAAGATTTTATTGAAATGCAGAAAAATTGGATGCCAGTAATGGTGATATGTGAAAATTGTAATAGAATTCAACACCGAGATAGTGGAGGATCTATTAACCCAAATAGAGTAAAAGAATTTTTTAAAGAGAAAGAAACTGTCTCATATGTATGTGAGGCTTGTGGGTATAATGGAATTCTATCTATTTGGAGTGGTAGATTGAAATTAAATTGGCGTGTAGATTGGCCTGCAAAATGGGCGATATATACAACTACTTGTGAGCCTGCGGGTAAAGATCATAGTGTCAAAGGAGGTGCTTATGATACGGGAATTGAATTATGTCAAGAATTATATGCTTATAAAGGACCGGTTAAAGTTCCTTATGAATGGTTAAGATTAGGAGATCTAGATATGGGAACTTCTAAAGGGCATGTTTTTACTCCAACGAAATATCTAGATATGGCTGATCCAAGGATATATAGGACAATTATTTTAAAAACTATTCCAACAAAACACATTACATTTAGGATTGAAGAACTACCCCAATATTATGATTATTACGAAAGAATGGAAAATATTTATTATGGTTTAGAAATAACCGAAGATTCCGAAGAAAGTAGGTTTTTCAATTACATTTTCCCCTTAACTCAAGTATCCAATGTTCCACACACGAAAACAAAAAGAATACCCTTGAAACTCTTGACATTTTTCACTCAAATTCAGAATATTTTAAATTTGGATAAACTCTATGAAAAAGCAAAATCCTATATGGAAAACCAAAATTTTGAAAAAGTAATGACGAAACAGGAATTCGAGGTGCTTCTTTACCGTACAAAAAATTGGATTGAAGAAGTTAAAAATATTATAGAAACAGAAAAAGATCCTAAAACAAAGAAAGAAATTGAGAAAAAAGTAGAGATTTTCACTATACCTAATGAAATTAATAAAAATATAATAAAAAAAATGGAATTGAACCAAATTAAAGGAATACAACTATTAAAAGAATATTTGAAAAAAACTGAAGCTTTAGATGCTAATTCCATTCAAAATAGGATTTTTTCTTTAGCTAAAAATGAATTAAATTACCCTCCAAGAAAACTATTTGAAGCAGTCTATCAAATTATCTTAGGTAAAAAAAATGGTCCACGATTGGGTCCTTTTTTATCCTTAATAGATAAAAATTGGCTGATAGAGAGATTAAATATCTAATTTTTAAAACTCTGTAGTTTAGGAGGATTAGATTATTAATTATGAATCTTTATTTTTCCTTTTGAAGAATTTTCTTTTTTTCTTTTCTTTTAAGGTTTCATAGCATTCTTGGCAATAAGAAAACGCCTCAGCTATCATTTCTCCGCACTTTTTACAATGTTTATGAGGGTCTATATAAGTTTCAGCTTTTTTTTTATATCTCTCGAATTTGCTCAATTTAAATCCTCAATTTCTTTTAATAATATAATTTCTAATGGGTAATAACTTTTTCACTCCATCTTTATCAATTTTAATTCGGAAAAATTGAGCTTTTTTCAATTCATTTGTTATTTCTAATGGATATGAAGGAAATTCTAAAGAAAATTTATCTTTATTAATAATTATCTCATTTAATCTGTCTTTCCAATAAGTTAAAATGGTTTCTATTTTATTTGGGTTAACCAATGCAAAAACAGAACCTCCACCACCAGCACCAGTTAATTTAGCAGCATATACATTGGGATGTTCTTCTATTATTTTGATTAAAATATTATTTGCTAATCCAATCCCATATTCAAAACCCGCGTCTTTCATTACCCTGTTCATAATTATAGTATTTTGCTTAAAATATCTTCCTAACTCCTTCCAGTTACGACGCATTATAGCAAATCTAGATTTCCAAGCTATTTTTCCTAACTCTCTATAACTTTTTATCATATCCGGATTGTTTTCTAAATAGATTTTCCTTAACTTTCTATGGATATCCCCGCTCTCATGAAGTACTCCCGAATAACAAACAATTATAGGAATGTCATTTAAATCATATACTTTGTCGATTCTATCATAGATAGCTAAAGGTTCTTTTGAAATTTCTTTATGGTAAAGCTTACCACAATAAGAACAAAAACTCAATCCCCCCCTGCTAATTACATATCGGTCTCCATAACCCGAAGTAATTTTTAAATCTTCATCCTCAATCTTAGTCGCCATCTCTGCTATTATATCTTTATTTATTGGAAATTCATTTTTCTTCACATATTTTAGGTTATTAAAAATATTGAAATAATTTGCAAATCCAAAAAGAATTGCAATTATTATAGCAGCGCTTCCACCTAAACCACTTTGTAAAGGAATTGTTGAGATTAACCCAATTTCAAAATCAGTTTTTTTAAATATTTCTTCAAAATAAGAATTCATTCTAAAAAATCTAGCTATACTAGCATAAATTAACTTTTCTTCTCCCTCAATTTTTCGCTTGATTTCCTCTTTATTCTTTAAAAGTTTTTCTTCTCTTGTTAGTTCGAAAGAACATTTTTTACCATCAATTTTTAGATTATATATTTTTAATTTACTCTCATGAGCAATATTTTTAATATAAAAAAATACTGAGAGTGGGTTCTTTTTTCCATTAATCGCTACTGACGGCATCCAAAAGTCTCCTTCAACAGCATCTAAGGGATTTATTAAATTTATTCTTGATGGTGCTTGAATCACAATATCTGGATTTAAACTTAATAAAAATTCTTTAATAGAATTTAACAAGGATACCACCAAAATTAGAAATTAATTAAATATAACATAGAAGTGATTTTTAAGTTTTGTTTTAAAATTAACATATAGAATGATTATAATCAGATTAAAGTTAAGATTATCTACTCAGTTATTTTAATGTATAAATAGTAAATTTCTAAAAATATTATTATTTCAAAAAACTATTACAATAGGTTGAAGTCAATGAATTTCTGATACTTAAAATAATTAATAAAAAATGTTAGTTTTTATAATTCTTGCAAAAATTATTAATGATATGGTTAAAAAGGGAAAGTATAAACTATTTAACTATTTGATTGAAAATAACCTTATTTACTATAAGAGTATAAGAAAAAATGATAAAATCGTTGCGTTCGCTATACTTGTTTATAAAAATTCTAAATCAATTTTATCCGTTTTAAATGAATTTCTAAGAAAAAGACTAATTCAATATTACGCCATCCAAATAGATACTCATGAAAATTGTGAAAAATTATTATTTTTAAACTTTGAAGATTCTAAAAAAGAAAGAATAATCAAATCCTTTAATTTTATCCAACAAAACATATTTGAAACTCATAATTCTGCTAAATTTTTAAAAGAAAAAGATTTAGAAGCTCAATTTTTATCTAATCTCTCTCAAGAAATAAATTCTAATTCTTTTATCACCAAATCATCTGAATCAATAAAAATTTCAAATGACAATATTTCAAAGGTTTTTAGTTTTTTTCTTATTAATTTAGATTTTATTAAAAAAAAAAAATCATTCATATTAGACTTGTTAAACCTAATAAAGAATCTAGGGAGTAAAGGATTTTTAATACTTAATTTTAAAACAGATAATAATGATAATATTAAAATATCCTTTTACTTTGTCGAAGAATGTGAAAATATAGAAAATACCATGAATCTTGAGAATAATATTAATGACTTTTTTCAAAGTAATTTAATTCAGAAACAAGATATTAAAATTAGGACAATTTTTAATTATCTTTGGAGATTAGAAATAAAAGACCGTTTTTATTTTTTAAATGATTTTTTAGATCTATTTTTTCATAAAACTTATTCTACACCATTTTCTTTATCAGAAATCAATAAGAAATTTGAACAAAACTTATTAAATAATAAAATTGAATATGTAAGGCTGGGTGATAACCTAATTTTTATTGAACACAGTTATTTATTTATTATATTAGAAAATATAGATTCGAAATATATTCTAAGAATCTTTAAAAAATATTATCCAAAATATATTATTTATATTCTAATATTAAATGAATTGGGATATAAGAAATTAATAGAAGCTAAATCAATAAAATTAATGGAAAATATTAAAATAATACCTCCAAAAGACATACAAAAATTTAATTGTCAAGAATTTAAAAGTAATTATTATCTAAAAAATACCTAAATCAATGGCAATATCTTGGGCAGAATATTCGGGATGTAGCTTTACAAAAGCTTTTTTCTCTCCTTTTGGAGTAATCATAGTATTAACTTTTATTACTTTTACATTATGTAATTTTTCAATAGCTCTTTTGATTTGATTTTTATTTGCTTGTCTATTTACTATAAACACCAATTTATTCTCTTTTTCGATTAAATCAAAAGTTTTTTCAGTAATTAACGGATTTTTAATAATTTTATAGAATACTTCCATCTAGATTAACACCTCAATATTATTTAATTCATTGAAAGCAGATTGAGTCCAAAGAATTAATCTACCAGATGTGCCACCTGGTGTTAATGTTCTAATTGATAAATTTTCAACTTTAATAACACTCGTTCCAGGAATATTTCTTGAGGATTTAATAATTCCATAATCCTCTTTAATTACGATTAAAATTCCCTTCTTTTTTTTATACTTACGACCTCTTGATTTTCCTTTTCCTGCTCTAATCTTCCTGCTTTTCTTAATTTTAATTAAATCCTCTTTTAATCCCAAATTACATAATATTGAATAAATTTTTGTGGTTTTTTTTATTGTTTGGATTTTATCATCAACAACTAAAGGGATTTCAGGTACATTTTCAATAATAAATCCACCCTTTTGAACCCAAGATTTATCACCAGATGCAGAAATTGCAGAAATTATTGATTGTTTATTGATTTGTTTGTTAATTTTTTTCTTAATCTTTTTTTCTGTTTTTATTGGGTGTGTTCTTCGACCCCCCTTAGCAAAAGGGACTCGTCCTACCTGCCTCGCTGTAATAAACCCACTACCTTTTATTCTGGGCGCTCTAGACATCCCGTGTCCTGTTCCCCAACTCTCGGCAGTATTTCTTAACCCCGCTCTTTTATCTCTTCCTTGAACCTGTTTATTTTTACTTTGAGCGGATGCACTTACCATCTGAATAAGATCAATTCTTGGTTTTACATCAAATATTTTTGGTTTATCAATAAGTCCTTTTTTCTTACCATCCAAATTATAAACATTGACTTTATCCACAATATCACCAGATTGTATAAAATTATCTTCTTTGTTGACTCTCTCGGCTAATAAATGTAATTTCAGGAGTATTAACAACAAAAGATCTTAATGGTCTGATAGTTTTTCTTAATCTAATTAATCTCTTTTTAGATCCAGGAATAGAACCTAAAATCAATATGTAATCTCCTCGGATTTTCCCATACCTTATAAAACCCCCTTTTGGGTTAATTTCTTCTTCATTTTCGCCAATTACCATAATCCTCTTATGATATTCTGTTCTTTGGTGAAAACCTAATTGTCCAGCACGTGGAACGGTATAGAGAACTCTAGCGGGATGCCACGGACCAATACATGCAACAGCTCTCTTTATTTTATTATTTTTACGAGTTAGAATTTTAATACCGAATCTTTTAACAGGACCTTGGAAGCCTTTTCCTTTGGTAATGCCAACCACATCTACTAACTCACCCTCAGTTAAAACCTCTCGTGCTCTTATTTCTTTTCCCAAATTTTTATAAGCGAAATTAAATTCCTCCTTAGGTTGTTTTATTGAATTAATTTTTACTTCAATAATATCTGGTTTTTTTCTAGGTAATGATGTGTGGTATGGTTGCGTTTGAAAAATGCCTCGAATTTCACTTGTGTCATTTAAAACTTTTAGAATTTCTTTTTTAGACACTTTAGGATCATAATTATCTAAATTTGGAAGATTTATTTTCCTAGATAAATAATTATTAAATTCATGAGTATATAGTTCTCCAACAATATACTTACCATATTCATCTTCATTATAGACTCTTATCCCTATCAGGATTAATGGAGGGACTTCAATTACTGTTACTGGCTTCATCAATTCTTTTCCATAATAAGGACTATTCCTTTGATCCTCTATATAGGTTATATGAGTCATTCCCGCTTTAAATCCAGCAAAACCAAGAAAATTAATCTCATCTGAGCTATCTAACCAATGTCTTACTCGACCTTTTATTTGCGTTGCTCTCTTTCTAGGAAGAAATGCTAGCGACCCATGTCTGGGGGCGTGTTTCTTGCGATGACCCATCCTTTATCACATTAACTTTTGGAAATAAATTTTTTAAAATAAATAAATTTTTTCATTTAGATTTTTATTTACTAATATTTCCTTAGAGATAAAAGTGGGTTATTTAAATTCTTCTTTATAAAAAATGTTTAAATGGCTTTGAAAGATCTAACTTATTTTACAGAAAAAGATGATTTGGAAGGTAAAAAAGAAATATTTTTAGTTTTAAATTGTTATAATTGCCCTCATAACGAAAATGATTTCTTTAAATCCGAAAAATGTATACAATGTTTTTTAAACACTTTATATAAATACCGTGATAGAAAATTTGACTTTTTCTCAATATTATGCAATGAGATTTTAGTTAATGCTGATCAATTCAATTTATTTTTAGAGTATTTCAAGATTTTAAAAAAAATTAAAAGAGTAAATTACAAAATAAAAAAGGTTAGAGATGAAAAATGTAATTATAAAGAATTCAAATGTAAGATTCTCCCGAATTTTTTTTCTCTCCATAAAATTAAGGAATACGAATATTATAATCCGATTATAATTTATATCAATTTTAAAAATAGAATTTCTTACTTGAAGAAAAATGATATCAATGATTCAATTTGTCAAAATTGTATTGATTCTATTAATACATCAGAAAAGTTCATCCTTAGACTTCTGAATAATTTGAAAATAATACAAAAATTTAAAGATTTTCAAACAGAAAGTGGAAATTCTAAAAATATTAACAATTTCTATAAGCATATCTTTTTGGGAAAATCATTTCTATTTAATTCCATTGAAAAACTTCAAATTGGAAGTTTATTCAATGAAAAAATATTATTAAAGTCGTATAATATTGGAAAATATGATGTTTTTAAGGTAAAAATTTATGAAAATTCATATGAAATTGAAAAAAATTACAAAGTGGATTTCTTCTATAAGGGAGAACAACAAGAGGATTACTTCGAACAGATAAGTCAGTCTCTTCATCATAATATAGAAATTGTTGAATTTGATCATTTAAT
>CAYNEU010000245.1:0-4336 GCA_964396275.1 uncultured archaeon
AAAAGCATATAATTTTTAATCCGAGTTAAATTATTCTAAGATATTCAAATAAGTATTTAATATAATTAATTTAAATAAAGGTTCAAAATTGAAACTTGAAGATATAATAATTAGGATTTCAGAAGGTATTAAAGCGCAGGAATTTAAAGATCTTTTTTCTGAAACTAGATTGTATACTTTTTTAGTAGGAGCAGGAATCTCGATGGATCCCCCCTCTTGTGTTCCTTCTGCAAGAATGTTTGTACATGAATTATTTACGTATTATGCTCCTGAAGAGGAAATTGAAAAGTTGTTAACATTAGAATCTTTAAGATATGAACTATTGGTCGAAAAAGTTCAGAATCTATTCGATAAGGAATTAAAGTTCTTGGATTATCTAAGTAGAGTAAAAGAGCCGAATGCCATTCATATATTCTTGGCAAATATGATAATGAGGTATAATTATGTACTTACGACAAATTTTGATTATCTTATCGAAATGGGGCTGAAGAAAAAACTTGATGTATTTCCAACATTTCATGATTATCATAAAAAAGTTATGGTTATTATTATCAAAGAAGATTATCAGAAGAAGGTATCTTTCCAGTTCCCAATCATTAAAATTCATGGTTCTAAATGGGATGTAATAAAAGGACGATCAACTAAAGATTCTTTAATAACTACTATAAGTGCTCTTGGACGTGAAAGGGAAAAAGGTGAAACATTTGCGATTGAACCATATAAAAAACCATTAATCAATGAAGTTATGAATGGAAGAGACTTAGTAATTATGGGTTATTCGGGGAGTGATGATTTTGATATCAGTCCAATGTTGAAAGAGTTGAGGAATATGAAGAGATTAATATGGATAGAGCATGATCACAACCTAAGTCCGGGAAAAGAAGAGATTTTTAAATATAAATCAGTAGAAGATTTATCAGAAATAGGATCTTTTGAATTATCGAAATTAGATAAATTATTAATAGAACTTGCTTCAAATACAAACATAGAAGTTTACAAGATTAGAGCAATGACTATTGAATTTGTAAAAGGAACGTTAGCACCAATATTTAAAGAATCTTTTGAACTACTGAGAAAAGATACACAAGAAACTTTAAGTTTTGGTGATTATATGAAAGAAAATCATTTTGAAGCATCAGTAGTTTCAAAATATAGACTTGCTCATGAACTATTTTTTGAATTAGGAGATATAGAATCAGCAGAAAGAACTGCTCAGTTTGGTTTAGAGGGATCCAAAAATGAAGGTGATGAAATTAATCAAAACTATTTTATAAATGCTTTAGGGATAATTAACCTCTCGAAAGGAGATTATGATAAAGCCTTGGAATATTTCGAAAAATCTCTCAAATTTACTGAAAAATTAAATCAAAATGTTGAAAAAATAGCAGTTCTTTTGAATATAGGAATTTTATATCAAAAAAAGAGTGACTTAAAGAATGCATTTAAATACTCATTTGAAGCAGCTTCTTTATTAAAAGAAGGCACTCCAAATTTAATAAGATTTGCTGTTTTGAATAATTTAGGAATTTTATATAGAGATAATGGGGACATTCCTAATGCTGTAAAGAATATTGAATCTGCGCTTGAAATAACTGAAAAAATAGGCGATTTATTTAGAAAATCTTCATGCTTAAACAGTCTTGCTGGAATGAAAATTTCTCAAGGTTTATTAAATCCCGCTTTAAATTATGCCTCTGAAGCTCTTAAAATTAATGAGCAATTAGGAGATTTAGACAGTATGTGGAATACACTGAATACAATTGGTAGCATTTTTAGAACTGCAGGACAGTATAGTCAAGCTTTGCAATATTTAGAAAGAGCATATCAAACAGCAGTAAAAATTCAGAACTTGAACGCCAAAGCTCTTATTTTAAATTCGATTGGGGTAATTTATTTTCATACAGGAAAACTCGATTTAGCTTTCGAAAAATATAATGAGGGGTACAATATCAACAAAGATATGGGGGATTTGTCGGGTCAAGCCACTGGTTTGAATAATATTGGGATGTACTATCGCGCTAAAGGTGATTTTAATAAAGCATACGAATTCTTTGATCAATCTATAACCCTCACTGAAAAAATTGGAGAAAAAACACATTTAGGCCTTCGGTATGGAAATAGAGCTTCTATATACGAAGCTAAACGAGAATTTGAAAAAGCATTGGAAGATTATAAGAAAGCATTAAGTATCGAACAATCTCTAAAAAATTTAGAAGGAGTAGCAAATCAATTTACGAATATTGGAGGTGTATTAGGGGATTTAGGAAGATATGACGAAACATTGGAAAATTATGAAAAATCGTTGAATATTATGGAAAATTTAGGTAATAAACCCGGTATTGCCAGAGCACTAAATAATCTCGGTATAATATATTATAAATACAAGAAAGACTATGAGAAATCTATTGATTTTTTACAACGAGCACTTGATATTTATAAAGAATTAAATATTCGTCAGATGATAATAACTACACAAAATAGCATAGATACAATTAAAAAACAGGTTAATTTAAAGTGAAAAATGGAAGAAATTGAGACTTACACTATAATGTTTATAAAAAAGTAGAATTAAACAATTTTATAGTCATCATCTTCCTCAGGTATTTTCCCTTTTTGTGGATAAATACGATGACGATATTTCTCTTCTTTCGTTAAAATGACTCCGTATTCCTGTACTTCAGAATCCTTTGTTTTAGATTTGTTATCACTCTTTGTTTTCTTTTTATTTCTTTGCTTTTTCATATTTAATTCCTACGAATATTAATCCATTTTATAATTGGTTAAAGAAATTATTTAATTTTTCTATATACTTATTAGTATGGCAATTATAAAAAGAATTCAGATATTAAATTTGTGAAATCATAACCTAAAAATTAATAAAAAGAGTAAACAGAATAAAAAGGAAAGTGGAATTCTCGTATAGAGAAGAATATTAATCTTCTTTTTCTAATTGTTTTTCTAGAACTTCTTCAAAATGGATATTGTATGTTTTCTCAGGATCGATTACCTTATATTGAATGAGTTTTCTTGGAATGATGATTACATAGTCAGGTCCCATTGATGCTAATTTTTTATTTTCTAAAGTAAATATCTTCTTCTCAGTTTCCATAATCTAAACTATAAAGAATAATTTTAATTATTTTTCCTTATTTTTTATAGATAATCTTCTACATTTATTCCATAGCTCTTGAACAAATCTTTATTTGCATTGAAATTCTGTTCAGTATAATTAATTAAGAATTGCTCAAATTTATGTGGATCAGTGCCTTTCATCGCGAAAGGCATAAGAACAGCCCTTAGGTCATATATATACAACTGATTATTTTTAATGCCTTTAATATATTTTTTTACAGCTCTATCAGGAAGCATTGCCTTACTTTCCATCTCCTTTAGCATGGAATCATAAATTTCCCGAAGTTTTTCTTCTCCTACATCCTCCATAAGTTTCTCAGAGTATCTTATTTTAGCACTTGAAAATATACTAGTTCTAACATATGAGGGTACTATAACAGAGACATTAATCCCATGACGATGAAGGCGTCCAAAAAGTGCTTCCGAAATTCCTACTACAGCAAACTTTGAAGCAATATAGGGTAAAGGTTCGATTGAGCCAAAGACGCCTGCTCCTGAAGACACATTCACAATGTGTCCCGACTTATTTTCAAGCATATGATGTAAAAATACCTTAATTGAATGAATTATACTCCATAAATTTATATCAAGAACTTCTTTCCAATCTTCTAATTCTAAGTCTACAGCATTCCCTCCGATTGCAATTCCCGCATTATTTATTAAAAGATCGAGTTTACCTAATTTGCTATGAAATTTTTCCGCTGCACTTTTAAAATCTTCATATCTAGAAACGTCACATTTATCTGTGTGCACATTTCCCCCCAAATCTTGAATCTCTCCCTTAACTTTCTCTAAATTTTCTATATCTATGTCTATAAGAAAAAGATTCATACCCTCTTTAGCGAGTGCTTTTGAAAAAGTGCAACCTATCCCCTTAGCAGCACCAGTTATAAAACAATTTTTCCCTTCTAAATCTTTCATAAATTTCAACTCTTTTTTTAAACTATTTTTTAATGTTAAATAGTAAGATCTGATTTATTTTCACTTTTCTTGTTTCCTCCTCTAAATTATTTCAGATATCGAATGCAATAATATAATTATTAAATTCTTGGGAGAGCGTATTATTTGAGGAGATTGACTAAACTCTCAAATCTTTTTACAATTTCTTTAATATTTTCATATAAAGCAATTTATTTGATAAAAAGTATAAAAAGTTTAAAATTGGATAAAAATTTCACTCAATAGTTAAAAATTTATAATTTAC
>CAYNEU010000246.1:0-4021 GCA_964396275.1 uncultured archaeon
GCTAATTTTATGTTTTAACCATTTTACAGAAATTACTGGAACTGGAAAGCATGGACTTCAAAGACTCTCAACAGGTGATTGGAATGATGGTGCTGTAATGGGACATGTTCCAGAAGAAAAACATGAGGATGTGAGAACTCATGGAGAAAGTATTCTTAATACTACTATGGCAATTTATGTTCTCAGTAAATTTGCGGAGTTATTGAGTACTATCGAAAACTATGATATGGTTGATAAGGTCATTAAATATGTCAAATCTTTGAAAAAAGCTGTTAAAGCTCAGTGGAATGGACAATGGTTTAAGCGAGCGTGGTTTAACGACGATCTAGGCTGGATTGGAGATGAAATCTTATGGTTAGAACCTCAACCATGGGCTATTATAGGAGATGCTGTTGATAATGACTGGATTCCAGTTCTAATAAATAATATTGATAAGTTGTTACGAAATTCATCAAAGATCGGAGCAAGGTTACTAAGTAAAGATATTGATGTAATGAAAAGAGAAGTTGGTATGCGAGTTAATGGTGGAATTTGGCCATCAATTAACGGAACATTAATATGGGCCTTATCCTATGCAAAAAGTGAAATGGCTTGGGATGAATGGAAAAAAAATACACTTGCATTTCACGCAGAAGCTTTTCCTGATATATGGTATGGAATTTGGAGTGGACCAGATACATATAACTCTGATCTCTCAATATATCATGGGCAAACTCACTTTTTTGAATATTTTGTTACAGGAGATCCAAAAGATAAAAAAATTATGTTAGAAGACCCATTCGGAATAAACTGGACAGATTTTCCTGTTATGAATTTACATCCACATGCTTGGCCATTATATAATATAACACATTTGATAGGAGCGAAATTTTCTAAAGAAGGCATAGAATTTTCACCAAGTTTACCAAAAAAAAAATATAATGTCTCTTCTCCAATATTGGGTTTTAAAAAGAACGAAGAAGGATATTCAGGTTGGTATGCTCCTCTTATTGAAGGGAATTGGAAAGTTACATTGAATCTAAATAGTGATGAAGTAAAGCAACTTGTAAGTTTAGAAGTTAATGACTTAGAAAAGGATCTAAACATTAAAGAAGATCAGATAGTTTTTTATGGTAGAAGTAAACTAAATAAACCATTAAGATGGAAATTAAAAAAATCTTAAGCTATTATCTCATACAGCAATTTTTATATTTTTTTCCACTTCCGCAAGGACATGGGGAATTTCGTCCAACTTTCTCAGATTTAATTTGAATCATTGAATTAATCTCATGTCCATTTTTTATTCTATCAGCAATGATCTTAAAATGTGGTAAAGTATATGTATAAAATTTCTTCCATCCCTTACATAAAACACTCAATATATTTGAGCTTTGAGGGCTTCCTATACGGAATTTTTGACAATCTCCATGGCATAAATTAATGAAAGGACATGAGCTACAACTTTTATGCCAATTAGCTTTTTCCTGTCCGAATTTACGATAAATTGGAGATTTTAGAATATCTGCCCATTTATCATAAAGAACATTTCCTAACAATAGATCTTCCCGAACAAAAAAATCACAGGGATAAACACTTCCATCATACTCGATTACAAAATATTGACAACAATTTTTACCCATATAACATACATTATAGCGTCCATATACTAAATATTCTAGGATTGAATCAAAAAGGCGTATAGAAATTTTATGCATATCTTTTTTTATCCATTGATCAAATAGATCACAGAGAAAATTTCCCCATTCTTCTCCTGTTATTGAAAAAGACTCTGGACTATTTATTTCATTATATTCAACACAAGGGATATATTGGTGATAATAAAAGCCTTGTTCTCGTAGATATTGATAAATTTCACTTGCTTTCCTTACATTTTCGTGATTTACAAGAATTAAAATATTGAATTCGACTTCTTTTTGTCTCAAATACTCAATACCGCGCATAACTAGATTATGAGTCGGTTTTTGACTTATAGTTTTCCTATAATAATTATGTACATAAGCAGGCCCATCAAGACTTACTCCAAGTAGAAATTTATATTCTCCAAGAAAGCGTGCAAAATCACTAGTAATAAGAGTTCCATTTGTTTGAAGACCATTACTTATAACAGCTCCAGGGGGCGCATAAAGCTTTTGAAGTTCTACCGCTCTTTGAAAAAATTTTAGCCCCATTATCATTGGTTCCCCTCCTTGCCACCCAAAAGCATAATTATTATTTTGATTAGTCTCCATATAACTGGCTATCATTTTTTTTAATATTTCATCTGACATTCGAGGGATACCTTTAATCTTTTCAAGGTGATCAATATAGAAACAGTATTCGCATCTTAAATTACAATCTGCTGATGCTGGTTTTATTAATAATGAAAAAGTATTCATTTTTTTATATATCAATTTTTTTAATTTTTTTGTCTAAAACTTATCAAAATAGCTTTTATTTGGAATTAATTTTTAATTTTAAGACTCAAAGCAAATTAAGGATAATTCTTATAAGTATTTTACATGATTAAACATTAATAGATTTATTAACCAGAAGTCTTATTATCATGAAAATTTTTTTAATAATATTTGACACCTTGAGGAAAGATCACACTGGAACAACATATGGGAATGAATGGATAAAAACACCAAATTTTGATAAGTTTGCTAACGATTGTATTGTTTTTGATAAAGCTTATCCAGAATCACTACCAACGATACCGGTACGTAGAGCTATTCATACTGGAATTCGGACTTTTCCATTTAACCATCAGAGACCAAAGCTTCGAACTGATGATTTAGTTAAAGCGCCAGGATGGTATCCAATCCCTCCTCACCAGAAACATCTTTCTGAGTATTTAAATAGTTTTGGATATAAAACAGCATTTATAACAAGCACATTTCATCAATTTAAACCCAATATGAATTTTCATTTAGGGTATGATCAATGGAATTGGATTAGAGGTCATGAAATTGATAAATTTAGAGCCTTTTTAAGGAAAGGCAAAACCGAACTTAATCAGATGATGAAAGAACATACTGTTAGTGGAGATCTCGCTGGTAGAGGATATCAAAAACTCATATTAAATAGATATTTTCCAAATACTCAAAATAGAAAAACAGAGGAAAATTATTTTCCAGCTAAAACATTCAAAAAGGCTATTGAATTTATTAAAGACACTCAAGCAATTAAAAAAACTTTTTGCTTAATTGATGAATTTGATCCACATGAACCTTGGGATCCTCCTCAAAAATACCTTGATCTTTATGTAGATAAGAACTATACTGGTAGGAGAGTAATTACACCTGCTTATCGTCATGATATTGATTATCTTACTGAAGGAGAGTTACAATATATGAGAGCTTGTTATGCTGGAGAAGTATCGTTATGTGATGCGTGGTTTGGGTATTTTATAAATGAATTAAAAAGTATGGAATTATATGAGGATTCTTTAATAATTTTTATCAGTGATCATGGCCATTCCATCGGAGAGCATAACGCAACAGGAAAGATCCCTTATTATTTGTATCCTGAATTGGTTGATATTCCTTTTATGATAAAGCCACCTGATGGGATTAATGGACCTAAAAGAATAAAAAAGCCATATGTTTATGATTTTGATATATTACCTACAATCTTCGGTTTTTTAAATCAAGATAAACCCGATATATTTGATGGAATAGATCTTTCAATATTTATTGAGGAAGATGATCAGGTTGTTGAAGATCGTAATTATATTACATGTGGTTTTCATGCGTGTACGCTATATAAAGACGATAATTTTTCTTTTATTACTTCTAATAATAGATTATATCAACGACTCTTTGATATATTAAAAGATCCGGAGTGGAATGTAAATATAGCTGAAGATAATCCTGACATTTGCGATAGAATATTTGATGTAATCAAAAAAGATGCAAAGGGAGAGCTTCTCATAGAAGATGATACACAATTATTTGAAATGAAAGATTGGTATGAAATGAAGGAAAAATGAACTTAATTTATTTTTATAGATGAATTTAATAAATGATAAATACTAATTGGA
>CAYNEU010000247.1:0-1677 GCA_964396275.1 uncultured archaeon
GAGATTAAGCGCAATTTAGGAAAATTCTTGGAAATTATATATTTTCCTCGTAGATATGTATCAGGTTGTATTTTTTTTTTAGTATCCTCATCCATTATCTGATCGCTTAAAATTAATTGGACACTTTCTTCGGGTACTTTATATTCTTTTAGAAATACTTCTTCATCTTTACTTATTTTTTCTGGTGCTTCACTTAATTCCTTTGAGATATCAATTGATTCTTTCTCTTCTTTGGGAATATAATCTTTTAATTCTGTAGATATATATTTTGCCTCCTTGGTTATAAACTTATCTTCCACAATACTTTGAATAACGTTATATACTTTATTATATATAGATTCCTCTCTTTCGAATCTTACATGAAGCTTCTTTGGGTGAACATTGAAATCAATTACAGAAGGATCAAGCTCAATAAATATAACAAAGAAGGGATATTTACTTACCATTAGTGTTCCTTCGTATGCTTCATGAATAGCCCTAAACAATACATCACTAATAATATAACGGTTGTTAATAAATAAACTGGAATAAGATCTGTTCTTTTTAGCAATTTGAGGATGACCTAATAGACCATAAACCCGTAATTTTATATCATTCTCTGTGTAATCAAAATATTCCATAAATTTTGCGATTTTTTTTCCATAGATATGGAATACAGTTGTTTTTAAATCATTTAAAGCAGGACAGTTGAGAATATCTAAATCATTATGCCGATATATGAAATGAAGTTTTGGGTATGCTAAAGAATATCTCTGCACGATATCTGTAATATGACTCAATTCTGTTGCATCAGTTTTAAGAAACTTTTGTCTTGCTGGTAGATTATAAAATAAATTTTTTACCTGAATATTTGTTCCAATGGGACAAGAGACTTTTTTATGATCTGTGATTTTACTTCCTTCAATATGTAACTCTACACCTTTCTCTTCATACTCAACTCTAGAAATTATATCAACTTTGCTTACAGCTGCGATACTAGCAAGTGCTTCTCCTCTAAAACCTAACGTAGAAAGGTTTTGTAAATCATTTATACATCTAATTTTACTACTTGTATGTCTCTCAAAAGCCATAATAATATCTTCTGAAGGGATACCAATACCATTATCAATAACTTGGATTAACGATTTTCCAGCTCTCTTCACAATAATCCTTATTTCTGATGCTTGTGCGTCGATACTATTTTCAATAAGCTCTTTTACGATATTAACAGGTCTATCAACAACTTCTCCTGCAGCAATTTTCTCTGCATCGATAATTTTTTCAATTTTACCTACATTCACAATTTTCTAACTGTTTTCCGAACTTTTTTAAATAATATGATAAGATTATTAAGTTAATATATTTCTCATTACAATCAAATTTAAAATAGAACACTATTAAAGTTTAAATAAAATATAGATCTAACAGTGTTTTTAATTTAACCATTAAATTGAAGGTAAGTCTTTTAAATTTCTTTTAATACTTTATTATAATTCGATCTAGTGAAAATTATGAGTAGTCAAAATACAATAAACGAAGAGGAAAAATATCGACTTCATTTGTATTTTATATGTTTTTTTACAATTATTACTATCACTCTTATTTTATTAAGAATACTTTTGTATTCCTTTGAAATTTCTGAATGGATTCAAGCCACAAAGGATATTGATTTTAAAATACTTATAGCAGGTATGGATA
>CAYNEU010000248.1:0-2985 GCA_964396275.1 uncultured archaeon
ATCAAGTCATAAAATGATTTTTTAATTGTAGGTAAATTTGCTTCAATATTATCATAATAATTTAGAATTGGAGAAAATGGCGGTAATGGTGAATAGTGTATTATTTGTTCTTTTTTTTTGGACTTTTGTTGAATGAGCAAACCAGCATCTAAAAGCCCTTTTATGCTTGTATTAAATTCTTCTGGAGTTGCGTTAGGTATAAGAGTATATAATTCATAAAACGATAAAGGAAATTTACCTAATGATTTAAGATAAATCTCCACAGCATATTCGGGGAGTTGCATTTTTCTTAAAAACTCTTCCATTAGTTCTTCACCAAATTCTTTCATATGATTCTTATTAATAATAGAGATACTTACCGAACTTATATAATCTTTTAGAATTAAAGAATCTTTTTTTAAAAATTAAAATATTTAAGGAGGCTTTAACATTATGATAATTAATAATATTATAGATACTCACCGAAATTCATAAAACAGATGTGGAAAAAATGACGGAGGATGTATATTTTTACTTAGACCTCACTAAAGATTTATTGAGAAAAAAAGAAATCATAAAAACAATTAAATATTACGTTGAGGAAAAAAATAAAGCAAACTTAAAAGGTCACTATTCTCTCTTGATCTTTCAAGAAGAGGGAAATCCAATCTTTTTAACGGATAAAAAGGATTCTGATATAATTGCCAACTCAATTGAAGAAAATTGGAATACTCGTCCAAAAGATAAAAGTTATTTTGAAAATGGGTTATTTTACATTTTTTCTTATATTGCTGAGACTGTGAGAAAAAAATCCAAATTTAATAGAATTATAGTCATTACAGATACGCCATCCGACTTATCTGAAGAATATCAAGAAGCTTTATTTAATTTAGTATCAAAGATAAAGAATTTTCCCACATTTATAGATATCATTAGAGTGTCCAAAGAGGGCGAACGTTTTTTTAAAGATGACGTAAAATTGAATATGCTTGCAAGTGACACTAAGGGAGGAATTTTTTATATTCAAGACAGAAAAGGCTTCACTGATGTGATTAAGAAACTTGTGAAGACTAAACAATTTGTAACTACATTTGAAGATCGACCTGATCTTATTAGAATCAGCACAGAAGATTATGCATTCTATAGTCAATTAGCTAAATCCTTACTAAAATCTAGTGAATTAAATTTAGTATGTAATTTTTGCGGAGAAGAAATATGCCCAATTTGTATGGATGTTCATGATGTTCCGTTGATTTGTGAAGACTGTAATATAAGTTTTCATCATTGTTGTATTACCAATTATGTTATAAATCATAATATTGGTATACCTCATATTTTTCGTTGTCCTAATAACGAATGTGATGTGCTTCTTAAAATAGATGAAGATGAGATAATTGAAGTATCAGGAGAAGTAGAAGTAGGAACTGTAAAGGAGTATTTAGAAGAAGAACTACTTCAAGAATCATTAGAAGAAATTCCCGAAGTAGAAGAACCTAAACCTATTAAACCTGAACTACCAAAAGTAGAACCTCCACCAGTAAAAGAAAAATCAGGATCAAAAGAAGTAAAAACCGTTAGAATCGGAGGATTTTTTGGAAAAATCTATACTGTAAAAAAGGTAGGAGAGAAAATTGTCTACGAGAAGTCTACACAACCAACTTTTAAACCAAGTGCTGAAACTGCAAAAAGAGGAGAAATTATACTAAAAGATACTATAAAACTTATAAGTGAGAGATCAAAAAAAAAGCCACGTTTTATTATTTGCCCTCAATGTGGAACACAAAACAATACACAACAAACCAAATGCTCTAATTGTGGGAATAAATTATTATAATATTCAGAAAAAAACTAAGTTCTTTAACATTCTATAACATATTCTTTTAATAAAAATAAAGTAAACCACAATATTGTTAAAAGAAAAATAACTGATTTAAGTATTAACAAAAAAAATATATAAAACTTCTGCTATTATTCTTTTAAAGTTTTACGATTGATGCTAAAATGTTCTCAAGATCTGATACGGTAAATTCTGAGGAATTTATTTTTTACATAGATTTAATTACAGATTTCTTGAAGAAAAAACAACTAATGAAAGCAATAAATGCTTTCATAAAAGAGAAAAATAAATTTAATGCTTTATCTTCTTACGGAGTAGTATTCTTTCAAAAAGATGAGAATCCGATCAATGTTTATGATATAAAAGATGCGGAAACCGTTACAAATACTATAAACGATGCGTGGGAAACACGAGAAATTGAAAAGAGTTATCTAGAAAATGGGTTATATGAAATACTGGCATATATTTTTAGGAAAAGCCGTGATACAAGAAAAAATTATCGTATAATAATAATTTCAGATTCTCCTAGCAAATTATCTGAGGATTATTATAATGCACTTTACGATTTACTAATTAAAGCAAAAAAATTTTCAGCTTTTATTGATATTATTCGTGTAGGAGAAGAGAAATTTTTTGAAGATGATGTAAAACTTAAAGTTATTTCAAGTGAAACCCATGGAGGAACATTCTATTGTCATAGTGAAAAACTTCTTCAAACTATCTTAGGATCTTTAACTCAGAATAAAAAAGAATTTAAAGTTATAATCACTGATGAGCCTGAACAAATTTTAAAAGAAGATCAAGTTTTTTATGAGCGATTGGCAGTAGATCTCATTAGTCTCTCACCAGAAGATCAGGAACTATGTGATATTTGCGAGCAAGAGCTGTGTCCCATTTGTAATTTATCATCAGATGAAATACACAAGTGTTTTAATTGTGACGCTAAATTTCATAGTTGTTGTGCAGCAAAATATTCCCTTGCTAAGAATATTGGCTTTAAACACGTTTTCAGATGTCCACAGTGTTCGACACTTCTAAAGCTCGATGAAGACTTAGTCAATATGATATATGAAGAAGAGTTAGAAGAAGGAATGCCTGAAATAGATTTGGGTGGACCTTTTTCAGAACCTGTCATGGAAGCGGTCGAAGTTCAAGAAGAACTCATAGAA
>CAYNEU010000249.1:0-7939 GCA_964396275.1 uncultured archaeon
GTTAGTATTTTAACCAATTCCAGAAAAGAAATCTCCGCTTCTCCTATACAGATAAAATCGATTAAATTTTCTTTTTTCTTATCTTGCTCCAGGATTTCTTTATACATAAAAGAAACATGAGGGCCTCCTAATATAACATAGTTTTGTTGTTCAGTTTTTACTAATCTTGCGATTTTAAGAGCTAGATGGAAAGTATTGGTGAGGGCTGTAATTCCAAAAATCCTATTACCAATTATTTTTTCTTTAATTAGATTTTCTAACTCAGATTCGTTTAAATCTATAAATTGTTCAAGATCTAAGATCTCCACCGGAATATCGTTTAAATCTAAGATTGCTGCTAAATATAACAATCCTAAATTTGGTTCTCTAAAATATTGGGTCCTAAACTCAGAAGGTTTAGAAGTTCTTGGATTAATTAAAAGAATCATTTTGACTGCTAGTTTGGCTTTCTTCAGTTAATTTCTTTGGAATTTGAAATGCTTTAGTTAATGAGTTTATAGACCCGGGTTTAGTAAATTTATCCTCATAAATAATAGGTATTTCAATTTTTAAACTAGGAGATTCATCTTCTTCATTAATAAATAGCTCAATTCCTTGAATATTTCTCTCTTTTATGATTATTCGAGTTGAGTAATTATGATCTTGAAAGAAAGTAAAACCATTGTTTAATCTACCTAATTTGACTTGGTTGATTGTCGTTTTTTCTTCTTTTAAAAAGGACTCTGTAATCTCTTCATCAGTAAATATTGTTCCTCCTATTATCATAAATCTTCGAATGAGGTGTTCAGGTTGAGGAAACTGATTTATATATTCAAGTGCGGCATTTATTTTTGGATTTGAGATTGAAACATCTGTAACATATTTATCTGGAGTTGGTTCTGGAAAGTCTTGTTTTTCAATAGGGGTAGCTCTTCCTCCACCAATCGGTTTTTCTAATAATTCTTGAAATTCTCGGTCTTCTTTTGAATACAAATTCAATGGATATACCCTATAAAATAATCTTAGTTGTTTCCTTAGCATTCCAGCTAAAATTCCCCCATAGAGTTGGACTTTAAAGGGGCTATGAGGTCCATTATAAGTCCAAATTCTCTTAGTGTCATGATCAACTAATAAATATACTCGTTCTATATTAGTTTCATTTAATATATCTCCTACATTCTGTCCTTGAACCACTTCTCTTATTTCCATGTAAGGAAATTCATTTAGCTCAATTACTTCAAATATCTGCATTTAGGAATATCCATTAAAATCTTATTTAAGTTTAATAGGTAATTCATTAAAATAAATTTCATTATCTATAGTAATTAAGAAAATAAATCCAATTAATAAATATCATAAAATTTTTATGAAAATATACATTTTAGAAGTTAATTTTGCTTTTTTAAGTTCGATATTGATGCATCGTGTCTTCTGAAAAAATAGTATATAAATTGAATATCAGCGGTGGAAATGAAGGGATCGGCAAAGGATTATCTAAACAAATCGAGATTGACGAAAAAAAATTCCACTTTGAAGGAATGAAAATTGGGGATATTATCAAGGGTGGTCTCATAGGATTTCCAAACTATGAATTTCAAATTACAGGTGGAAGCGATTCGAGTGGATTTCCAATGAGAAAGGATGTTCATGGACCCGTGAAAAAAAGAATTCTTGTTTCTAAAAGAGGAATTGGATACAAACCCTTAAGAAAAGGAGAAAAAAAAAAGAGAACGATTCGAGGCAATGAAATTACGCATAACATGACTTTAATTAATATGAAGATTGTAAAATACGGGGAAGCTGAACTTTTTAAGAAGGAGTAAAATTGAATATTTATAAAGAGATGATTAACCATAGTTAAAGTCAAAAAATGCTCATTTTGTGGGTATGATATTGCTATCGGAAGAGGAATTATGTTCGTAAAAAGAGACGGCACAGTTTTGAACTTTTGCGCCAATAAATGCAGAAAAGCCATGATTGATTATAGAAAAAAAGCGAGAAAAACAAGATGGACCTCTTACTATGGGAAGCAATAATTAGATTTATAAAAGCTTATTCTTTAAAAGATTTAAAAAAATAACTTAATTATTGTAATCGTGGAAATTTAAGTAACTCATCTATCAAGTCAACATGCGAAACTATCATACGTTTACAGCAGAAACGTTCTATTCCTAACTCTTTAAAAGCTTTTTCAGAAGGTTCCCCTTTTTCTAAGAGTTCTAAATACGGTTTATATACATGAGCGATGAGTTTGCCGCATGAAAAACAACGAATAGGTATAATCATAACCTATAAAAAGAAGCATTATAAAAAAATTTTTAGGTTTTTTACCCAAATAAAAAATTTTATTTGTTATCCTTGATTTTGATTCTCATACTATATCGATGATTTATGAAAATATATCTAGAATTAAATATATTTGAATGAGAGTGATAAAAAATTTCTTATATAAAATTTAAGATTCCTGATAAACTTAAGACTCAAATTAAGAATGGTTTAGGTACTATTGCAGAAACCCGAGATTCTAAGATTAGAAAAGGAATGAATGAAGTAACTAAAAGTATTGAAAGAGTTCAAGCCAAATTAGTTATTATGGCAGAAGATGTAAGTCCTCCAGAGATTCTCTTCCACATCCCCTTGTTATGTGAAGAAAAAGGTATTCCATATGGATATCTATCAACTAAAAAAGAACTAGGAAATACAGTGCGAATCAATATATCTTCAAGTGCTATTGCTGTTGAAAATGGTGGCACAGGAAATGATAGCGTATTAAATGATATAATCAAAAATTTAGAGCAAATAAAGAAATAATCAATTTAGTGAATTATTATGGTTAAATTAGATAAATCCAAAGGGGCTACAGTTCAAGATTTTTCCATCCCTGCCCAAGTAATTCAAATAATTGGTCGAACGGGACTTACTGGAGAAATAACTCAGATTAAAGTAAGGATTCTTGAAGGGCCTGATAGAAATCGAATTTTAACTCGCAACGTTAAAGGCCCTATCAAAACGAATGATATTGTAATATTAAGGGAAGTTGAAAGGGAAGCTCGTAAAATTAGAGGCCGTCGTTAAATTAAATATTTATAATTATTCTTTCTTTTGTTGTTTAATTAAAGGAGAATTCCATTTTTTCTAAACTGGGAATTAATCCTCTTTCTAAAGATTCTTATTCACTTTCTTTTTAACCTTAGAGTAACATAAATTTTGAAGATATCTTCTCAAGTTTCAAAAAGTGTGAAAACATTTAAATAGTATGATGATAATATTTTAAATGAAAGTTTGTAAGTTTCAAACTTTATGAAAGGTGAAGAAAAATTATCTCAAAAAAACAATCATCTGTCATGGAAGAGAATGAATTTATTATAATTGGTGAGATGACTTATAGAGATCATAAAAATCTTAAAAAATTACTGATTTTTACAATAATCTTGATTATTACTCTAACTTGTTTAGATTTTAATAAAGCACAGAGTTATAGTAAATATGAAAGAGTTCAATTTAAGTCATCTGGAGCTACACTTTTTGCCAACTTATATTACCCAACCAAAGAGTTAGAATTTCAAGAAAAGCAACCATTAATAATATATTGCCATGGTCTAGCATCAAAACGAGATTTTGACCTTAGAATACCGATTGAATTTACTAAGAGGGGCTTTTACGTTGCTGCATTAGATTATCAAGGTCATGGTGAAAGTGGGGGAAATATAAATAATATAGATCCTATTACAGGGATTCCAGCCCTAGCTCAAGATTGTTCAAGGCTTTTAGATAAATTAGAAACTTTACCTTTTTATTCGAATATAAATTTATCCCAGATTGGATTAATAGGTCATTCACTTGGAGGAATGGTTGTACTTATGAATCAAGCTTTGGATCCACGGTTTCAAGTAATTGTTGCCTTAGCTCCACTTGTCAATTTTATTCCGCCGAAATATGGATTTTTGTATAATGAACAACTCATTGATTATATTCCTGTCAATTTATTGAATCATGAAAATACTCAGAATTTACTAGTAATAATGCATGTTGAAGATGAAGCATTAGATTTTACAGAAAATGCCTTGAAAGTACAAGAATTAACAAATTGTACGGTTATTCCAATAGTGGGGGCATTATTAGGCGGAGGACATCAATTATTTTCAAACAAGGTTCTTATTGGCTCAATTAATTGGTTTGAGAACCATTTTTTTAGGTCTATAACTATAAATGGACCTATAATTATCACGTTTTATTTAAACTATGTTTTAATTTTTCTAAACATTATCTTATTATTCATAATCGTAATATCTCTTATTTCAGTATCAAGTCGAATAATTTTTAGAAAAAAGCATAAGTCTGAGGAATCTGATTTACTAATTTATGAATCATTGTTGATTACTTTAAATAAGCGAAGACAAATAGGTAAGATAGTTCTATATCTTGGTACTTTCTTATTGAATTGGGTAATCTTTGAGAGAATTTTTGGTATAAAAGGAGTTCTTTATGGTTCAATAAACATAATACTCTTTTATACATTAATCAAAATATTTTTACACTGTAAAAAACCTAAAAGCGAGCGTAGCAAACATAAATTATTAGAATTTATAAAATCTCAATTTAATTTGAAATATATAGTGTTTACAATAATATGTACAGTGTATTTAATAGGAATTTATATGATATTTTCATTTTATTACCCTTTTGGTTTCATTTGGCCATCTAATTTTGTTGTTCATTTTACTTTAGGATATCTGGCTTTCCCTGTTTTCTTATCAATTGAAATTTTACTTCGAAAAGTGATTTATCCGCAACTAAGCAACTTAAAATCAGAGAGTTCTAAGAATAGAGTTTTGATACTAACAATGATTATAATAATGATAAGTTTGATGTTATTGACCATGAGAATATCTCATTTCCCGAGCGTTTTATTCATGTACATAATTCTCTTAATGGTTATTATTCAAAATACTAAAATCTTGCATAATGTGAAATCCTTCTATCCAGTTATAATAATTTCTTTTAGTATTATTCAAATATTCTTTGCTGCTGTGCTTTCAAATGCAATAGGAGTGAGTATTATCCTATAATAAAAATAAAGCTATGACTAATAATTTATATCTTTATTTCAGTAAATTTTTAAAATTATATAGTACTTTAAAATTCTTTTTTAAGACATTTTAACTTATAGGATTTATTATTTTTAATCAAATTAAATTAGAACAAGTTAAAAGTAAAATTTTAATTTAAAAACATCATTCAATTATTAACATTAAAAAGCTAAATAATCAAATTCAATAATTTTAAAAATTTTAAAAACTGGAAATTCTTCTTAGAAAATTCTCGTCCAAATAAAAAAGGTGAAAAAAAATGGATTTTTGGTATGCATTAATTTCGGGACTTATAATTGGAGCCATTTTTGGTTTTATATTGCAACGTGGAAGATTTTGTATGAACCATGCCTTCAGAGATATATTATATTTAAAAGAATTTAGATTAGCAAAAGCAGTCGCAGTTTCATTGGTTGTTTTGATGGTTGGGTTTTCAATTTTTGCATTTGCAGGAGTAATTGAATTAGCTCCAAAATCTTTTCAACCAGGGGGCGCAATAATAGGTGGTTTAATATTTGGGGTTGGAATGGTTCTTGCTGCGGGATGTGCGAGTGGAATTACATATCGAATTGGACAAGGGATGATGGGATCTATGGTCGCAGCTATTGGATTTACATTGGGTATAGTCATGACATCGTGGGGAGTTTTAGCCAACGCTAGAATTTTCCTACAAGCAGAAAATCTCGGGCAAATTACACTTTTTGGTCCATTTAATGCAGAGATAACACCAATATTTATGCTTATTATTGGTTTAATAGGAATTGCTCTTATGATTTACTTCTGGGTATGGCCAGCAATTAAGAAAAAAAGAGATGCAAATGAACCTCTGATAAAATTCCAAAACTTTAAAGAAGCAATTTTCAAAAAAGCATATCCTTGGTGGGTTACTGGAATTCTTATAGGTTTAATCCTAACTGCGGGCTATGTTGCCAGTAATGGGGTTGTATGTTTTATTTGCGGTTGGACCCAAATATATCAATGGCTTGTTGCTGAAACTTTTGTTGGGTGGTCTGGTTTCATTATTATTGGAATTATCATTGGATCTTTCATTAGTACCATTATCGCTAAAGAGTTTAAGTTTAGAGCTCCAGATGGATTTACTTTATTGA
This sequence comes from uncultured archaeon, assembly GCA_964396275.1. Lineage (GTDB taxonomy): Archaea > Asgardarchaeota > Lokiarchaeia > Sigyniarchaeales > SOKP01 > Loki-b32. Next base: position 6,179 of record CAYNEU010000249.1, read on the forward strand.
AGCAATTTATTGGCGGGGGTTTAATGGGATTTGGGGCTATAACAGCAGCGGGATGTAATATATCCAATATATTAGGTGGAGTACCACAGCTTTCAATACACAGTATTGTCACAGGTGCTTTTATAATTATAGGATGTTGGATAACAGTCTATCTACTAATTATGTGGAGAGAAGAATAAATTTTGGAGATAAGTAGATAAAGATACATTGCCTTAGAATTCTTTTGTTCAATGGACTATACTTAGCAGAATCCACTGAAACCGTTTTATAATTAGTAAGCAAAGGATTAGATAAAGGCACGAAATGAGAATTTTTTATTATACAGATGCAGTCAATGCAGCTTTAGAAAATCAAAAAGATATTGAAAGAGTTTTTTCTGTTAAATAGAATTATATTGATTTAAATCATTGAATATTACATGAACGAAAAAAAATATATTTGGAAGCAATTAGAAGAAAGAGTAATATTTCGAAATCGTTTTATTGGTTTGAGAAATGACTTAGTATTAAGACCAGATGGTCAACAAATAGAATATGTTGTTATTGAAGGGAGAGATTTTGTTACAGTTATTTGCCAGACAATTGATGGTAAAATTATTCTTGTGGATGCATACCCCTATCCATGGCAATTAAAAACAAAAACCACGGCGGGTGGTATAATTGACAAAGGCGAGACACCTGAGGAAGCTGCAATAAGAGAAACAGAAGAGGAAACCGGTTATAAGGTGGAAAAGATTACTTTTTTAGGAAAAACGAAAATATCATTTCTTAACATTGCCTGGAATTACCTTTATTTTGCTATTGTGAAAAAAAATAATTCGAAACCGATAGATTCAAATGAAATAATTTCAGTACATGAATTCTCCATTGAAGAAATACAAAAAATAATCAATAATGGTGATATTATACATAGCTCATCCATAAATGCTTTTTTTCTTGCTAGACACTATAATTTGATTAAATAGACGAACTTATTATAATATTAAAACTACAATTAAAACCTTTTTTTCAAATGCTTATAGTTATGGATTTTAAAGTACTTTATATATTTGTTCTAAGATATTTAATTGATGTTTTACACAATTCTCGATGATTTAATTCTATATCAACAATTGACAATCAAACGTCCAAAATATTCAAATTATGAGCTAAACCTTCATAATTACTTTTATGAAAAGACACAGGTATATCCATTATATATCATACTCATCAAAATTGAAAATATTGATTTTATCTTTTTCTTTGTGGCACCAAATGATTATTTTCGAGCAAAATCCAATCTAAACTCTATAAGAAACAGAATTTATAGTAGAAAAGTTATGATTATAAGGATTGATAAAATATTGATAAATCTACTTTTCAATCTATTTCCAGATTTATGTATAGATAATATTAAAATAGATATAAATTATGTAAAGGGAAAATATGAAATTTCAATTTGCTTTTTAAAAGATTTAAATATTTATCATATTGCAGTAGGTGAACATGGGTGCTACATTAAAGCTGTAAATAAATTGATGAATAAATATATTAATTTTAACGATAGCAAGACTCCCTTAACAATTAAGTGTAGAGCTTCTGTGTAAAATTAGGATTTTTTTACTAATAATTTACTTAATTCAGCAATTAACCAACAAAGCTCATCATATGTTGATGAGGATTTAATAATCTCCTCAGTTTTTGCTTTAATTTCATTTTCTGAAGCTTTCCCCTTTAAAAAGGACATTTGCAATATTGCCAGAGTTCGCGCTAAATCATTATA
>CAYNEU010000250.1:0-3290 GCA_964396275.1 uncultured archaeon
TATGTTTAAAGCATCCATTAAACCTACTGTGTCATCAGCAAACATTTTAATCGAATAATCCATTGCTGATTCGTCAGTTTGCCCAGTACCTCTATTATCAAAAATAATAGTTTTATAATTTTGCGATGATGCTTCAATAATCTCTGGTGTCCACCAATTGATATCGCCTGCCATTGCCATTATCATGACATATGGAAAGCCCTCCCCATGGATTTCATAATACATATTAATATCATTTACTTTTATTACAGACAAGTAAATATCACTTCAATTTGTAATTATTTTTTAGCAAATATTGGATTAACAATGTATTTCTAAGATTATCCATTATTTAAATTTTTGGGATTTGGTATTTCATGTTGGAATTGAGAAAAAACAATATTAATTAACTTTTTTTTGAATTTTTAATATCTTTATTTAACTTTTGAAAGTTTGATTGAGAAACTATGAAATTTATAGTATGTGTAAAACAGGTACCAGATACTACTGAAGTTAAAATCGATCCTGAAACGAATACATTGATAAGAGAGGGTGTTCCTAGTATTCTAAATCCCTTCGACCAGTTTGCACTTGAAGAAGCTATTAAGATCAGACAAGAAGGTGATGAGATTATTGTTATTTCAATGGGACCACCTCAAGCAAAAAAAGCCTTATTGAAATGTCTAGCGTTAGGGGCAGACAAAGCCATCTTACTAAGTGATAGAGCCTTTGCTGGTGCTGATACATGGGCAACATCTTATACTTTAACTCAGTGTATCAAGAAGATTGGTGATTTTAATATCATTTTCTGTGGTTTACAAGCAATTGATGGAGACACTGCTCAGGTAGGACCTGAAATTGCGGCTCAATTAGGGATTCCACAGATAACCTATTGTGAAAGTGTTGAAAAATTAGAAGGTAAAAAATTAACAGCAAAAGTTCAAACAGACGATGGGTACAAAATTGTAGAATCTAGACTCCCTGTACTAATAACTGGAATAACTCCTTCTTCTTTTGAACCAGCAAATCCTCCTATGATGAGTATAATGAAAGCAAATAAAAAGCCGTTTTCTAACTGGGGTGCTGAAGAACTTGGGGGTAGTAAGGATAATTATGGATTAAATGGATCATTAACTGAAGTAATTAAAGTATATTCCCCTCCAGCAAGAGAACAAGGTGTTGTTATTAAAGAGGAAACCGCTGAGGCTGCCGTCCAAAAATTAATTGATTTATTATCTAAAGATAAGGTGATTTAATTTGATAAGTGTAGATAAGGAAAAGTGTACTGGATGTGGGTTATGTGAGAAAGCATGTCCTTTTGGAGCAATATTAATTGTAGATAAAATCGCAGTAATAGGGGATGAGTGTACTCTTTGTGGAGCCTGCGTTGATAAATGTAATGTGGAAGCAATCACAATTCAAAGGAAGAAAAGGAAAGATGTTGACCTAACACTATATCAAGGTGTGTGGATCGTTGCTGAAATAAAAGATGGTAAGGTTAGAAATGTATCTTTTGAATTGCTGGGGAAAGCTATAGAGCTTGCGGATGAATTAAAACAAAAAACATGTGTCCTGCTTTTAGGAGATAATGTAAAGAAATTTTCTCAATATTTTTCAAGTAGGGGTGCTAATAAAATATATCTTGCTGAGCATGAAGCACTTAAAGATTATTATACTGAAACGTATTCTTCTGTGATCACAGGTATCATCTCAAAATACAAGCCAAATATTGTATTATACCCAGCAACTATAAATGGAAGGGATCTAGCACCAAGAGTAGCGGCTACTCTTGAATTAGGACTTACTGCGGATTGTACCGGGTTGTCTATACGAGATGGATTATTACTACAAACAAGACCAGCATTCGGTGGAAATATTATGGCAGATATTATATGCCCTGTTACACGCCCACAAATGGCAACGGTTAGACCTAATGTTATGGAAATGGCAACAATTCAAGGCAATAATAATGCAGAAATCATTGATGTACCTGTAAAAGTAGATCTTCAAGGATTAAAGGTAAAAACCAAAGAGGTAATCCATGGGGCTGCTTTTGAATGCGGTATTCCAGTTTGTGAAGCAGATACCATAGTATCTGGAGGGAGGGGGGTTGGAAGCAAGGAAAATTTTAAATTAATTGAGGGTTTAGCCAATGTTTTAAATGCTGCTGTAGGAGCAAGCAGAGCTGCCGTAGATTTAGGTTGGATTCCAAAATCCCAACAAGTCGGACAAAGTGGAAACACAGTTTCTCCAAAAATTTACATTGCATGCGGAATATCAGGGACAATCCAACATTTAGTAGGAATGAAAAGTAGCGATATCATTATCGCAATTAATAAAGATCCTGAAGCTGCGATATTTAGTGTAGCAAATTATGGTATTGTGGGTGATTTATGCGAAGTCGTACCATTATTAACGAAAGCTTTGAAAGAAAAACTAAAGGCCGATTGAATCAATTACTTAAACTTAAATTTCCCATAATTAAAATTGTGTTATGACAGCACAATGATCAGAACTAACTGTACAATAAATTGTACTAATTTTTGGCATCAAATCTGGAGAACACATAATATAGTCAATTCTTTTATGTGGAATATGATTTTCATCAAAATGCCCCGTATAACCAGGATCAGAATTAAGGAATCTATAGCTATCAGTAAAATTCAGAGATGAAGTACTATTTATCAATGAATATTCTGTAGAAGTTGGTTCAAGATTAAAATCACCCATCCATATGATTTTCTCAAAAGAGATTTCTTTATCAATCTCATTAATAATATATGGTACTTGAATTAACCTATCATTTGAACTTGTAGATAAATGAGTAACATATATAGTCCATATTGACGAATTTATCTGAAATTTGGCTCTAATTAATGACCTAGGTTCATTAGATAGATCAGTAATCGGTAATGGAATAATTTCTGCTTCTAATACAGGATATTTGCTTAAAATTACATTTCCATAGTGTTTATAAAAAGTATAGCCGTAAAAATAATACATGTTAAGTTTATGGGCAAAATATGATGGTAAATCTATAAATGAAGTTTTAAGTGCCCCTAAATCAACTTCATTTAGCCCTAGTATATCAGGATCATTCTCTTTAATGTCATTTACAATGCGATCCAGATTAAATATATCATCATCACCAATAGCATTGTGTATGTTCCAAATCATGAAAGTAGGATTAGGATTTTGTATAGAGTCAAATTTATGAGCGTTAACTTCGACTCCTATTGAAATTCCATAAATTATAAAAATGCCAATAAATGATATAACAATTGGCTTACTTATATGAATTGAACGTTCTT
>CAYNEU010000251.1:0-2275 GCA_964396275.1 uncultured archaeon
AACGGAAGCAACTTTAAAAGGGAATGCTGGTGTTCTAGGACCAAATGGTTGGAGAGGTGTAGTAAATGATGTTCATGAATTATCAAATATAATAAAGAAAGAAAATCCGAAACTTCCATTATTCTTAATAGGACATTCTTGGGGTGCTATGATTGCACAAGATTACATTCAAGAATGGGGAAATGAAATTAAAGGATGTATTCTAAGTGGTACTAACGGGAAAGTGAAAACTTTAGTAGTTAAGGCTGGAAAGCTAATTATTAAGGGAGAAATGAAGAAACTAGGTGCTACGGAGCCTAGTCAAAAAATGCATGATATGAATTTTAAATCTAACAATCATGATTGGCAAAATGAAGAAGGAGCTACAGGATTTGAATGGCTCAGTAGAGATAAAAATGAAGTTCAAAAGTATGTTGATGATCCATGGTGTGGCTTTGTTAGTCCTGCCAGTCTTTGGTTAGAATTTCTATATGGATTCGAAAAAATGTATAATGCAAAAAATGAACAAAAAGTACCAAAAGATTTACCAGTATTTTTTATATCTGGTTCTGAATGCCCTATAGGGAATAAGACTAAATATGTGCAAGGTATGATTGATCGCTACAAAAAATATGGCATTAAGGATGTGACCTATAAATTTTATCAAGATGCCCGGCATGAAATATTCAATGAAATAAATCGTGAAGAAGTCTTTCAAGATGTAATAAACTGGCTGAACTCTCACTTATAGTAGTTGAAAACTATACTTTAAACTCTTTCTTTTTTTTGAACTTTATTTATCTAATTCTTTGAATTTTTGTAATAGTTCCTTTTGCTTCTCCGTGATTTTTCTGGGGATTTCAATATTTACAATTACATATTGATCTCCTCGACCTCGTCCTCGTATATATGATACTCCTCGATTCTTTATGCGAAATTCTGTTCCAGGTTGAGTTCCAGGAGGAATTGTCAATTCTTTTTCTGTTAACTTCTTTTCTTTATAATCTAAGGTAGGAACGTTCATTTTTCCTCCAATTATAGCAGTTACAATATCCACGTTTACAGGAGTATAAAGATCGTTTCCTCTTCGAATGAATTTTTCATCGCCAGTTATTCTGATTCCTAAATAAAGATCTCCAGGTATAGCGTTAACAGATGGAACATGTCCAGCCCCTTGAACCTTTAAGTGAACTCCATTTTCAACACCCTCTGGAATTGAGATATGAATTGTTTTCATTTCGGGGACTACTTTTTTTCCTCCACAAATTTTACATTTTTTCTCAATTACTTTTCCCGTACCATTACAAGTATAGCATTCTGATTCTCGGATAATAGTACCAAAACCAGATTGTGACATCTTCCTTATTCGTCCTGTTCCTTGGCACTCTGGGCAATTTTTTATACTAGAGGGATCTTCTGCTCCAGTTCCTTCGCATTCATCGCAGGGTGTATATCTTTCTATAGAAATATCTTTTTTTACACCAAACATTGCTTCCTCAAAAGTAATTTCAATATGATCTTCTAAATCTTGTCCTACTTCTCTACGTGGAGCACTTCTTCCTCTTGTCCTTGAACCAAAACCACCAAATCCAAAATCATCAAATCCACCAAATGAGCCAAAACCACCGAAAATACTTTTTAGTAATTCATCGATTCCCGGAATCCCACCACTAAAATAATCACTCATATCTACATGTACACCGCTAAAACCAAATCTATCGTAATTTTGTCTTTTGTTTTCATCACTTAAAACTTCATAGGCTTCTTGAAGTTCAATAAATTTCTCTTTTGCTTTTGGATCTGTCTTATTTAAATCTGGATGAAGCTTTCTAGCTAGACGACGATACGCGAGTTTAATATCATTTAGGCTAGCATCTTTACTCACACCAAGAACTTCATAGTAATCTCTTTTCTTAGAGCTCATGATTCGTTAGTCTCTCAGTATAATGAAACTTATTTAAAACTCAAGTATTTAAAATTGTTTATGAAATTTAATTTTTTAGGTATTCAGAAATAGATTAATACTATTTTCATATTAAGCGCTCATTTAGTCCCTTAATATCAAAATTATCTGATTTAATCTATTCCTATGATAAATTTGTATAAATTTATAAACTAAAAACTACTGTATATAATAATTGAAAATCCATCAAATATCTAAAGGAAATCATCTGAATTTGAAGTTTAAAGCTAAAGTAATAATTTTTATGATTTTTGGAATTAATTTTGTTTTACTCCCTCTAATTTGCTATAATATCAATATTGATGGAGAAGCTATTTATAAAGTCAATTCAAC
>CAYNEU010000252.1:0-1873 GCA_964396275.1 uncultured archaeon
AAAAGTAATATAGAAGCGATTTAATACTTTATTTGTAATACGCATTAAATCAATTTTTCTGTAAAGTTTTCATTTTTATTGGTTTATCATATTTTTTAATTTAAATAATAACTTATCAACTATTAAAATATCTAAAATTAATTTAAGAATATTATATGACCAAAAAAGTATTAGTTACTGGTGGAGCAGGTTTTATTGGTTCCCATTTAGTGGATAAATTAATCCATCAAAAAGCATATGAAGTAACCATTATTGATACATTAGAAGAACAAGTTCATGGAAAAGTAGATCATCCTCCAGATTATCTTAATAAAAATGCGACATTCCATAGAGGTTCTGTGACTGACTATAAAAAATTAGAAGATTTAGTAAGAGAAAATGACGTAGTCTTTCATTTAGCAGCAATGGTGGGAGTAGGACAATCAATGTATAATATAAAAGAATATATAGATAATAATATTCTCGGCTTGGCTAATTTACTTGATATTTTAGTCAATAGTAAGCATAATGTAAAAAAAGTTGTTATAGCATCATCTAACACAGTTTATGGCGAAGCTAAATCTCATTGTGAAAAATGTGGAGTAGTATTTCCTAAATTAAGATCAGTAGAACAATTAAATCGTAAAGATTGGGAATCTACTTGTCCTAAATGTAGATCTAAAGTTAAACCTCTCTTAACTGATGAAGATTCACCATTGAATCCTAGTTCGATTTATGCATATTCAAAACTAGCTCAAGAAAAAATGGGTTTAATGATTGGGAATACTTACGGAATAAATACAACAATACTTAGATTTTTTTTAACGTATGGTACAAGACAAGCCCTTTCAAACCCCTACACGGGAGTTTGTGCAATTTTTAGCGCAAGAGCACTCAATGGAAGCCCTCCAATTATTTTTGAAGATGGAAATCAATTACGTGATTTAGTAAATGTAAATGATGTTTGCCAAGCATTAATTCTTGCCATGGAGAAAAATGCTGCTAATGGTGAAGTTTTTAATGTTGGTACAGGCATACCAATAACAATCAAGGAATTAGCAGAAATAATTACTAAGAAAATTGATCCAGATTTAAAACCCATATTTAACCAACAATATAGAATTGGTGATATAAGACACTGTATAGCCGATATTTCAAAAATAAAAAATAAATTAGGTTATAAACCATTAATAACTTTTGAAAAAGGGATCGATGATTTAATAGATTGGATAAAACCACAGGTTAAAAATGTAAAAGATACATCTGAAATTGCCTTAAATCAATTAAAAGAAAAGGGTTTATTAAAATAAAATTAAATAGAATGGAATTATAGTCTAAAATGGATAAAATTATTATTACTGGTGCTAATGGTTTTTTAAGTTCTAATCTAATTGATTTTTGCATCAAGAGAAATAATGATGTTTATGCTTTAGAGAGACCAGAGCAAACTTATAGAAATTTGGCTCAATACACAGATAATAAATTAACCTTTTCTGATGACGAAAAATTGGAAATTTTTGGTGAAACCATTAAAATTCCGACCAATAATAGAAAGTTAAATATAATTGAATGTGACATAAAAAATGCTCCACTTTTAGAAAGAATTATTAGCGAAATCAAACCTAAATTTGTATTTCATTTTGCAGCTCAACCTTATATATTACCCTCTTGGGAGGATCCAATTAATACAATCGAGACCAATGTAATTGGAACAATAAATGTTTTTGAACCAATAAAAAAAGACAAAATTAAAACAAGAGTTATATTAGCTTGCACTAGTGCCGAATATGGTACAACTGCAAAAAGCAATAAACCATTAAAAGAAACTGATCCGCTATTAGCAGTACATCCTTATGGCATTAGTAAAGTTGCGGCTGAACTTCTTGCTCGCCAA
>CAYNEU010000253.1:0-2451 GCA_964396275.1 uncultured archaeon
ACATTCCTCTACCAACTACTATAGAGGATAAATTCAGAACTATTATGGAAGATGAATATGAAATCAGAAGAATGGCAGTAGATTACAATATTCCCGTAATTATTAACTTACAACTTGCTGAAGCTCTAATAAATGCAATAGAAAAAATTCGGAGAAAGAAAATTGAGATTAAATCGCTTAATGAATACCATAATACATTAAAAGAAATATATTGGTAGATCAAATTGTTTTTAGTTATTAATAAAAATCTTGAAAAATCTTTTTAATTTAATACAATTTATTATTTATTCAATATCTAAAGATATAACTTAGGTGTAAATTAAATCTACTATCGTGGATATATTTTAATTCGACTGAAAATCATTGGTACTCAATGGAAAGTCACAGAAAAATTAAAAGGGTTGAAATCTCGGAATCAACTAGAAAAATGGCAGATTACTTATGTTACACCTATATATGGTGGTTGGGATTTATTGGTTGAGTGTAAATTTATCAATCTTGAGGATTTAGATGAAATTGTTTCATTCTGTAGAACGGACTTAGAATTATCTCAATGGATCGAGGCTACAACCACATTAATTGGCACGAAAAAGAATTATGATTAGTTAAATAATCGTAAAATCGCAAAAAGAAATTAATTTCTTATTTATTTTGTAAGATTTTTTCGTATAAGTAAATGATATTGCTTAGGTTGGATTTGTAACTCCTCATTTAACCATATCTGCAACTTTACATTCTCAAATAATTCCTCTAACTTTACATCATACGCAATTTCTTCGTCCGACACAATTATCTAATACAACTAAAAATATTTAAATTCATGGTTAATAATTCATAGAAATTTCTCAATATTATTAATCGGTTAATAGCTGATAAAGAAATTAAATATTCTCTCTCTTGCTTAGGCGTAAAAGGACGGCTAATCGTAGAATATTTTTGCTCTGCACAAATAACTATCCAAATGTTTGATATTTCTTCAGCATCATCTAGTAGAGCTTTTCTAATACAAATTTGTGCCATTTTTTTCACCTTTTCTTTATCACTTTTGTATTTATTCAAAATTTATTTTCAGGTATTAACATTTTCTCTTTATTGAGATAAGCAATTATTAATTTATAATTTGAAGGTAAAAAGTCTATTAATCATCATATCTTCTACAAAATAACTTGAGAAATAAATTTCTTTTATTATCATTATAAAAACATATGCAGCGCAGAAAAGTAAATAATATAAATAATACATATGTAGAATTTACGCCGGGAAAAGATCCTTTTGAAAAAGCACGTCAGAAAGGTTCAAGAAGATGGATATTATCACATATATTTCATGGTTCGAATAAGTTTCTATTTACTATTGTATTATTTACAACGATAATAGCAGCTAACTTATCCTCAATAATTCTAGTTGTTATAGGAAACGCTATAACTGATTTTTTGATAGGTAAACAATCAAGTTTACTTTTTTATACAATTTTTATACTATTACTAAGTATAGGCACTCCAATATTGCGCCTAGTTAATTATATGCTACGTGAAGTTATAGCACAGAGATTGGAAAGAGATTGCCGAAGAGAATTCTATTCCAACCTCCTTGGTAAAAGTCAATCTTTTCATGATCAACAAAAAATTGGAGAATTGATGGCTCGTGCTACAGATGATGTTCGAACCATGAATTTTTTGATTAGTCCTGCAATATCTTTAATATTTGAATCCTTTACATCCCTAATAATCCCCATTTTCTATATTATCGCTTTTTATCCTTCACAATTAATTATAACTCCATTAATTTTTTCTGTTTTAAACGTCCAGAGATTGTTTAAGTTAAAGTTTGAGAAAATTGCTACAACGGCGCCGGTCAGATTAGAGATCGATGGATCTATCTTAAAGGCCTCCACCATCACCCTAAGGATGACTGCCTGTAAGACAAAGCCTATTCCTCCAACGACCAAAAATTTTCCGAACGGCCCAAAAATTAATTCTTTAATGCGCTCTGTTATAACAAAAGTTAAAGTCTGAACGATTGTTTTGCCGGCGGGAATTTTTGACTTTCCTAAAACCCTGTCGGTTGCATGAAAAGGCACTTCTGCAACTTTAAAGCCATCATGAACGGTATTTAAAAGAAACCCGACTTGAAAAACATAACCGGTAAGATGTTTAAGTTTTTCTTTTTCTTTTAAAAATACTTCTTTTTTAATCGCTCTATAACCACCTGTCCAATCGTGAATCGAGAACCTCATCAGGATCGTCCTAATTATCAGATTCCCGACCACCGAAAAGATTTTTCGGTGCAGTCCCCAATTAGACGGGATAGAACCGCCGGCGCTATATCTTGTACCGATTACAAAATCATTTCCCTCATCAATTTTTTGCAAAAATTCCGGTATTTTTTTTGGATCGTGAAAAAAGTCGGCGTCCATTTCAAATAGCACATCTGCGTTCATCTTATCTATTG
>CAYNEU010000254.1:0-13290 GCA_964396275.1 uncultured archaeon
AATTAACAGAAGAAATTTCTTCAATTCTTACACAAAAATCTTGTAATAAACCGATTATAAAACTTACAAAGATACCTACAGCAGAAATTGCAGAAAAAAAAGAGGTTGATATTCAAGAAGAAGAGAAAATCAATAAGGAAATTTATATATCAGTAAAAGCGATCCTTAAAATAGCGAGTCATGCACTTAAATATGCGAATTCTAAGATTCCAAGAGAAAAATGGGTGGAAGTTATAGGGCTTTTAGCAGGAAAAATAAAAAAAAATAATGGTATCTTATATATCGAGGATGCTTATCCAATGGGGCATGGTACAGCTGTTTATGCTGAAATTAAAGACTATAAAAACTATGCTAGAGCATACCAAGATATTAAAAAACAAAGATTATTTATCTGTGGGTGGTACCATTCGCACCCGAGCTACGGATGTTTTTTAAGCTCGGAAGATATGGGCACACAAGCTAGATATCAAAAACTTTGGGATAAATCCGTTGCTCTTGTCATTGATCCATACCAAATTGATGGAAAATCCACAGGATTTGAAATATATACTGCGGATCTTAGAACTAAAACATGGTATCCTTTAGTGTATGGAATTAAGGGATCATTAGATATTAAGATGCTTCCAGAAATTTTAAAATTCATGAATCCTATAATTGAAGGGAAAGCAGTATACCTTGAATATGATGAAGATTAAAACATAAGAAATTTGGTGATAATTAAACTGTGCCTAAATTTAAAGCTGTCGCAATAACACTGATGATATTTTCATTGATAGGCATAATACATGGTGCAATTCTAAATTCTTTTAATGTATTTGTGAGCTGGATATTAATAGGAATATGGTTAATTTTAACTTTCAAAGTTTTAAAAAATATTAAACAATATCGTGAATATAGAAGTCCGCACAATACTGCATTTTTTACTGTTGGTCCTGTTTTTATAGGTATATTTTATTCAATCTGGGGAAATTTTACTGGTTTATTAGGAGAAAATCTTCTTATAAGTTCAGATTTATATTTAAGTTGGTGGAGTATTCTATTTGGATTTCCTTACATATTGTATGGGTCAGTATCGTTATATCATTGTTTTAAAAAATATCATGTAATTTATTTTGGGACAAAATCAATAAGCGCACGAAAATTTGGCTATATATTAGGTTTCTCAATTCTATTTTTCATAATTGTTTACTGGATAAGTTTTTATTCACTTATCGACTACTATGAATCCTTATTAATTCCTCTCCATTTTTTAATAGATCTTAATCTTTTATTATTGCTTATTGGTACTATATTAATAATAATTATTTATGGATTTTTTAGAGCTCGAACCCAATTACCTCAATTGACTAGAGATTATATAGCAAGTCGTACAAGTAGATTGAATGATTTAACATCACCTAATAGGCATAGAGAAAGTATCCATAGTACAACACGATCATCTCCATCTCCATCAACTAATACATTGTCTCGTACTTCAAGATCAGTTTCGAATTCCTCAAGATCAACCCCTACTGCACATATACAATCAAGGAGTTCTAGAGTCAAAACAACTACTCGAACTACAAGTGGTAGTAAAACAGGAAAGCCATTTAGAAGTAGTCAAAGGACTATAAAACAAGTAAATTTTAAGTTATACAGACCAAAAGCCGCGAATTTGTCATTAGAAGATTTTAAATGCATTTTTTGTTTTAAATTGCCCGAATTTCCTAAGGATAATGGTAGAGGAATAATTATATGTCCAAATTGTAGATATCCCGCTCATGCGGATGAGTTCAAAGATTGGCTTAGAAGTTCTCGTCTTTGTTCTAGATGTAATGCTCCTATTCCGTCAAATTATAGGAAAAATCCTAAAATTATTAGCGTAAAAAACTATGTTATCATTTATAAGGGCTTACTAAAGAAAAAAGTGTAATTTCTAAAAATTCTTAGAATTTTAATTAAAAATTACTTTCTAATTTTCAGGTTTTTTTTTAATTCCCCTACAGTTGTTTTTAATTCAGCATAAACGTTATGAGGATGAATGGACTCAAAACTTTCAACTTTAAATTTTACTTTAAAGTCATCTTCAAGATTAGGAAAATCTCTTATAATGAATTTTTTTGCCATTTCTCGAATAACATCTTCAGAAAAGAGAGGTTTTAAATGAGCACTTCTTACTAATTCGGCTTCTTCAGGTCGTTTTAAAACAGATTGAATTTTTCCACTCATGGATTCTTCTATTACATCAATGATATCCAAAACATCTATCTTATGATTGGTAAGATCCTTTATCTGAATGATTATCGTTCCTATAGATCTCTGATTGTGAGAAGAAAAGGGTAGGATGTTTAATAATTTGTTGAGATCCTCCTCTGAAACATTAATATCTTTTCTAGAGTTAACAACTTGTTCTGCATATTCCAATGAAAGCTCTTTAGCGCAAGGACACACGGTCATACCGACTGCACTAGCACTTATAAAATAATTATAATCTATTTCACCGGATATGCCTCGAGTAGCTTTTACAAAAGAACTAATATCATAGGATTTTTGAATGATTCTTTCATCATTTTCTCTAACTTGTACGATGATTTTTCCCTCTAATTTAACTTCAGCTTTTGAAGTATATGGGTGACGTTCCATCAATCTTTTTACTATTCTATCTCCAACAAGCTCAATTGTAGGAGTCGGTTTGAAAATTACTTCATTAATGACTTCTTCTATAGTTTCCGAAGTTCGAGACATATGAATTCCACGCTGTTCAGCTGGAAGATTGATTAACGCTGAAATTTTAGGGTAGAAAGAATATCTTTTATTCTCTTGAACTATTTCAACTTTCTTTTCTAATTCTACAATACCAACCTTATCTATTGGTATGTCTATTGTTGAATCAGAGTCCTGCAAATCCAATTTAAATTTGGGAATTTAAAGTCACCAGTATCTAAAATTAATTTTTTAATATTCTATTTTTTAAAAGGATTAGAAATATTTAAAATGATTTACATTGTTTATGAATTAATGGCTAATAAATACTTATTCAGCAATTATGCTTTAATTGGAGAGAATTTAGATTTAAAGCAGAATGTAAATTTAGAAATAGACCAAAATGGAAGAATTACCAATATTTCTTGTGATAATATAAGTGAAGATATCGAAATTCTACCCAATCGTCAGACATTCTTAATGATTCCAGGTTTGATAAACTCACATGTCCATATTGGAGATAATTTCGCAAAAGAATTGGGTTTTAATAAAGAGCTAGGGGAAATCGTTGCCCCACCATTTGGTCTTAAACATAAATTATTAAGACAAACACCAAAAGATATTAAAATTAAGGGCATTCAAAATGCTGTTTTAGAAATGCTTTCAAATGGTATTACATATTTCATTGATTTTCGAGAGGAAGGGGTAGAGGGAGTAAAGCTTTTAAAAAAGGCACTTGTTGACAGTTCAATTAATTTTTTAGTTTTAGGACGATTTATGGATGAAAGTGAAATCGAATCTATATTTGATATGGCAGATGGAGTTGGATTATCTAGTTATAAACAAATTACCTCATCAAATAAAAAATTTGTTGTATCTGCTAAACATAAATTTAAAAAAATTATTGCTTGCCATTGTGCCGAAAATATTCGTGGTGATAATTTAATAAATAAAATATTTAGTGATAATCTTGTTGATGTTATCATTCATGGAACCAAATTTATCAAAAAAGATTTAGAAAAAATAAATAGATATAATAAATCTCTTGTTTTATGTCCTCGTTGTAATGGATATTTTGGAACTGGATTTCCTCCCATCAATGAAATTTTAAATTTAAAGATTCCAGTATCCATAGGAACAGATAATTCAATGGTAAATAATACTGATCTATTTGAAGAGATGCGATATCTTTATCGAATTTCGAGAGTTTTATGCAATTATAATAAAGAACTTCAATTATCCTCCAAAGATTTATTGAAAATGGTTACAATTAATGCAGCAAAAAATTTTAATCTTGAAAAAGAGTTTGGCTCAATTTCAAAAGGAAAATTTGCTGATCTTTTTTTAATTGATCTTGGCTCTCCAAATCTTTATTCTTTTAGATTAGATTCTAATAATATATATGATTTAATAACTCAAAGAACAAAATCCGAAAATATAAAGAAGACATTTATTAAAGGAGGATTAGTATTTGAAAAAAAATAACAAACCCTATATCATTTTAAACGCAGCAATGACTATAGATGGTAAAATCGCAACTAAAGAGGGTGATTCAGAATTATCGGATAAAGTTGACTGGAAAGAGGTTCATAAACTTCGAACTCAAGTTGACGCAATAATGGTAGGAAAGGATACAATTTTAAAAGATAATCCAAAATTGCATATTAAATATTATAATCATAAAGGATATTATAGAATTGTTTTAGATAGCAATTTGACGATACCACTAGAATCGAATGTAATTTCCTTTCAACCAGAAATTTATCCTACAATAATTTGCACTACTGAAAATGTTCCGTTTATCAAACAAAGAGATTATGAAGAAAGAGGAGTAAAAATAATTAGAGCGGGAGATGGTAAACGTGTGGATTTAATAAAGCTTTTACCGATCCTAAAAAATTTGGGAATAAATACTATCTTATTGGAAGGTGGTGGGAATTTAAATTGGAGTTTTATACAAAATAATTTAATTGATAATATAAGGTTAACTATAGCACCCTGGATTGTAGGCGGAAAGGAAGCAACAAGCTTGGTAGAAGGAATAGGATTTGAAGAGATAAAAAGTGCACCTAGATTTGATTTATTTGATGTTAAAATCAGAACATATTATATTACTTTAAGTTATAAAAAGAGAAAGTGATGAATGAAAAGAACATCAAGCATTTAATAAGCTTAACTATTAAGAAATTAAGAATTAAGGTTAAAGATATAAAAGATCAATTATCTGAAGAAGATCGTTATGTAATTACATATTCCAAAAATTTTACACTTTCTCTTTCAAACTATTGTATAAATCAGTGTGGGTATTGCTTTTATAATTATAAAATTCCGAAATTAAATAGTGAAAGCAATGTTATTTTGCTTAGTAATGAACACATGGTAAATTTAATTCAGAAAGCGCTTCAAAATGAATGTAAAGAAGCCCTTATAATGTCTGGAGAACGTCCTGGAAGTTTTTTTGAGGTTAAAAAAGAACTTGAAAAAAGAAATTATTCAGATTATATTGATCTTGTAAAAGATATTAGTAGGAATCTTCTAGAATTAAACATTCTACCACATACAAATTTAGGATATTTAACATATGATGAAATGAAGGAATTAAGAAAATATAATGCTAGTATGGGATTAATGCTTGAAAGTACAAGTATGAAACTCTTTGAAAAGGGCGAAGTACATGAGCATTCTCCTGGAAAGTTGCCAAAAAAAAGAATAGAGCACATAAATAATGCAGGAAAATTAAAAATTCCCTTTACTACAGGTTTATTATTAGGTATTGGAGAATGTATTGAAGATATCATTGGAGATTTATACTTAATAAAGGAGATCAATGATAAATATGGGCATATACAAGAAGTAATAATTCAGAATTTCATAAATAAAAAAAATATCCCTTATCAGCCTAAAAAGTCAATTACTCTTGAAGATATGCTTAAAATAGTAGGATTTGCTCGAATTATTTTTGAAAACGATATTGCTATTCAAGTTCCACCAAATCTTATAACAGGTTTTGAAAGAGAGTTTATCGATATGGGCATTGATGATTTTGGTGGAATTTCCCCTTTTACATTAGATTTTATAAATCCTGAAAATCAATGGCCTCAAATAGATGATTTATATAAAATTTGTAAAGAAATAGGTTATAATCTCAAAGAGAGACTCCCTATCTATAGTAAATTTATAAAGAAAGAAAGATTTTGTCCAGAAAATATTAAAAAAGTAATAGATAATATAAATTTAGATGATAAATACTGAGTTGTCTGAAAATATCAGTCCAAATATAAAGAAAATTCTACAGAAGGCTTTAGTTTCGGATGAGATAAGTTCAGAAGAAGCCTTAGAGATTTTAAAGGTAAAGGGAAAAGAATTCTTTGCTTTACAATACGTAGCTGATCAGATCTGCTTCGAAAAAAAACAAAATCTTGTAACTTTTGTTATAAATAGAAATATAAACTTCACAAATATTTGTTATCAACGCTGTAAATTCTGTTCTTTCAGTTTACCAGCAACAGATCCTAATGCATTCTTACTTAATATTGATCAGATTAGAGAAAAAGTAATCAAGGCAAAAAATGCGGGATGTACGGAAGTTTGTATTCAAGGTGGCATACATCCTAAGGTAAAGTTTGAATTTTATTTAGATATTCTTAAAACTGTTAAAAATGTCGATCCGAGGATCCATATACATGCATTTTCTCCACAGGAAATAATCTATATAGCCAAATTATTTGAAAATTCGATAGTAGACACCCTTAGAGAATTAAAAAAAGCAGGATTAGACTCTATTCCAGGAACAGCTGCAGAGATATTAGTTGATGAAATAAGAAAAGTTATTTGTCCAAATAAGGTTAATACATCTCTATGGAAAGAAATTATAACTACTGCTCACAAGTTAAAGATTCCAACAACTTCTACCATAATGTATGGTCATATTGAAAGTTTAAGTGATAGAGTTAAACATTTGGAAATATTAAGAGAAATACAAAGGGAAACTCATGGGTTCACTGAATTTGTACCATTACCGTTCGTAAAAGAAAATCCGATCTTATCTCAACTTGAAAATTTTCCTTTAAAACCTAGCTATGGAATGGATGATTTAAAACTATTTTGTGTTGCAAGATTATTCTTAAATAATTACATTGATAACATACAATGTAGTTGGGTAAAATTAGGACCAAGCTTTGCCCAAGTTTCTTTAAATTATGGGGTTAATGACTTCTCTGGAACATTAATGGAAGAAAACATTTCAAAAAGTGCTGGTGCTGAATTTGGCGAGTATTTATCTCCAGAAGAAATAGTGAAAATAATAAGCAACGCAGGAAAAAGACCAGCACAAAGAGATACAATATATAATATAATAAAATACTATTAAGATCTTGATCTTATTAATAAATAATATTTAAAGTTTTAATTATTAATGGGGTTCTCGAGACTGTAGTAAATCTAATACATAGCGTTGGGCAATGAGATCTGAGTTAACTTTCCCTAATACAATACCTTCTTCCACAACTGGCATTGCTGAGATTTTGTATTGTTCCAATTCACGCACTATATCTACGATTGTAAAATTTGGATGAGTGGTGATAACATCTCTAGTCATTATTTTATCAAGAGTAATATCTATACTCCCCTCCGCCATAGCTTTTGTAACATCCCAATCAGTTACAACACCTACAAGTTTGCCACTCGAAAGAACAGCTATGATATCACTCACTTCTTTAATAATTAATGATGCGGCTTCTTGGATTGTGCTTTTAACGTCAATAGTCGGTATTGGTATCATAATATCCTTAGCTGTACGTTGTCTTTCTTTCGCTGTAAGACGCTGAAGGCTTATTTGTTCAGCAACAGTGCAGGGTAACATATCAGGATATTTAGTTAGCATATCAACTAATTCAATCATGTTATTATGAATTACTTTTTCTCTGTATTCTTCACCTGCTATTAAACGTTGTTTTGATAATTTAGCAAATTCATTTGCATGATCTTTTAACCATTTTTGTACTAATTCACGATTGCCTAACATTTCTTCTGGAATTTGTAGGTGATCTGGGGTTTTTACAATATGCTCTTGAGCCGCAAAGATTACTCCACCCGAATTAACTAAATAATCATTTGCAATCATGACTCCTTTTTCTCGATATACAATTTGTTCCATCCGAATTCGGGCAGCTTTTCTATTTGGATCAGGAGAGTAAGTATTAGCACCTTCAATAATCACTGACCATTTTCCCATTCGATCAACAGTCATCGAAGGATTTTCAGATTTTCTGACACATAAATAATTAAAAACGGGAGCAGCTGGAATCAAACAAAATGCATTTTCTAGGAGTAAATTATCTGCATTTGTAGAAAATTTAGTTGGATGTTTATATCCTTCTGAGAGTATTTGAGTTTTAAAATATAGATTAGTAACTAATTTATTTTTTTTCCATAATTTAAATAATTCTCCAATAGGTAATCCAGATTCATTGTATAAATATCCCTCTAAATCACTAATACCAATAACTTTTACTTCAGGTAATCGATCTTTCAATATACGGGCAGCATGAGCTCCTACTGCTCCAAAACCTTGAATCAATATTTTAAGATCTTTTGTATTAGGAATTTCCAAATTAGCGAATTGAGTAAGTATTCGTAATCTCGGCATAATTTTTAACAGAGTTTGTAATGCAATTATAACGCCTCCCGCAGCAGCTCCAAGTTCATCAATACGGTTCCCGCCCATATCAGCAGGCTTAGAGAGCGCTTTATCTAACCCATTTTCAATGGCAATAGTCTTCATATCAGCATCATTCGTGCCAACATCAGGTCCTGGAAGGTAAACGTCTTTATACCGTCGAATTAATCGAGCAAAACCACTGACAACTTTAGTACGTTCTTCGGGAGAGAGTCCACTTTCTGCTACAATTCCTGCTTTTCCACCTCCATAAGGAAGATTAGCAGCAGCATTTTTTAACGTCATTCCTCGTGCTAGATTATGAATATCAGATGGAGTTATACTTGGTAACATCCTAATTCCTCCCATTGAAGGGCGACCTCCCGCGAGGGAATCCACAACTACATATCCACCGATTTCAAGTGGTGAAATTTCGTCCCATATACATCCTACTAAGTGAGGACCTACTTTATCACATATAATCCCTAAATGGGATAAAAGATGGACATCTAAATTACTAAATTCTAAATAACATTTTCCTTGATCTTTTTTAAGCCGAGCTTTAAAAGTAGCTTTAGGGAGATGTTCATTAAGAAAGGATTCCATATTTTTTGGGATCATAATATCAAACTGTTTGAGGTTATTTAGTTCATAAGTGTATACTATATAAGTTTAGTAATTATTTAAATTTCTACTCATAAATTCATCATAAAATTTATAATATTAACTCATCTGAGTACTTAAATTTTAAAATAAACTGGTTTTAAATATTGTAATATTGTAAAAGGTTTTATTTGTACTATTTGAATAGAACGTATTATAGAAATAAAATTGCCTAAATAACCAATATTATTTAGGCAATGCAATTTTTTATGGAATTAACAATTTTATTAATTATTTCATTAAAAATTAAAATTAATATTAAAAATATAAAGAAAGAATTGGTGGTTGTAATCCCAATAACATTAATTGCAGCAGCTCGAGTGAAAAAAGGAAATATGGAAAAAGCAATTGAAGCCTTAAAAGAAGTTGTACCTAAAATAAAAGAATCAGAACCAGGATGTTTGCAATATATTCCTCACACAATAAAGGGAGAGGAAAATTCAATTATTTTTTATGAAGTATATGCTGATTCTGATGCATTAAAACAACACAATAAAAATTTAGGTAAGAACATGGTAAAACTAAGCCCACTTTTAGAACCTGGAGTCGATATAAAAATATGTCATGAAATTATTTAATTAAATTTTTTTTTTATTCATCTTGGATATAAGGTTTTCCAACAAATAAGCAAATTTCTGCTTTTTTCAATTCTCTACCTAAATAATTTAAATGATATATATTTTTAGTTAAGTCATTTTGAATTATCTTTTTACTTAAAGCTTCAGCATTTTCCCCTATAAAAGTTTGAAGCAATTTGTCATCATAAGAATAGAAATGAACAAATATATTTTTAGAATAGTTATCTGTATAAATTCTAAAATATCCATTAGTATCGGGGATATAATCTTGTACGGTTTTATCTACTAATATCACATTAGCTTGACTTATAAGAGGTAATTCTTGACTTGTTTTTCCTTTAGCCTTAAATATTGAGATTCCTTGGTTTATTGGGGGAGTTTTATTATGTTTAGCAATATAATTTAATTTTACACTTTCTTTTAATTCTCTTACTCCTCCCATTAATTTTGCACTATGTTCAACAGTAAAAAGAATTCCTATATCTAATTCAATTGCAATACTAGCTAAAAGTCCATTAATTCCGATAGAATCAATATCCATGAGTTCTACTACGTTTGAAATTCCAAAAAACATTGGTAATTCAAAAGCTTCATATTTATTTTCAATAATTTTCTTTTTATATAGAAAATACGCTTCCAAAGAGTTGCAAATCCCTGGACTTATTGGTGTTTCTAATACTGGATCAGCTATTAATTTCTTGAATCCCTTGTTTAATAATCTCTTTGTTAATTTAAATAAATTTTTAACTCGAGTCTCGGGATCTTTAGGAAAATACGCTTCTTTAACATTTGTGGGGAGTATAACAATAGGAATGTTTTTAGGGAGATTTATCATTTCTTCATAATTACCGAGATCTAAACTTAAAATGAGGTCAATGTCTTCATCTGCAGCAGCATTTATCTCTTCTGGGACCATTGAATCGATACTAATCAAAACATCATGTTTGGACCTGATTAATTTAATTATCTCTTTGATTCTTTCGGGGTTTGGTTTATTAGATACGCATCCAATATCTATAATATCCGCTCCAGAATTGATATAATGTTTTGCTTTTTTAAGAATCTGCTCATTACTTTTTTCAGTACAATTAACTATCTCAGCAATTATAGGAGGTGGCATATTCCTGCCAATTATTATACTAGTTTTTTTTTCATTAAGACAATATGTATGAGAACCTAGATCTTTTTTAGCCAATTCTAATTGTTCCTTTACAATTTCTGAAAATTGATTTTCTCCTGAAATTTCTAATAATCTATTTGCCGGTATTGTATTAGATAAATTGACATTTTCTAAATTTTTAAAAGTTACAGGTAAATCAGAAGCGAATTCAGGTCCCTTTCTAATACTTATTGAAAATGTTTCTTCTAAATTAGTAGAATCCCACTGGACAAAACCAGGCAATAATATCAAATCGTAATCAGAAATTTCTATTTGTTCTAAAATATTTGTAGTTATAGATTCTGTAAGAAACGCAGAAATAGATATTGGTGCTTTTATAATATTTATCTTATGCTCTTTTACGGGTTTAACGATCTTTTCTATTATATCATAACTTTGCAGGCCAGTAATTATAAGAATTCTAATCTAAATCACTTATCAGTTTTTCTTTTTCGAATGGAATAAAAATATCGTCTAAAATAGAACCATTAGCTTCTTTAATTTTTAAATTATTAATAATTGGTTCGAATCTACCACCTAATATTCCATTGGCAATAAAGGCTGCGCCTTGAGCAGCACGTTTTGCTATTTGACTATATGAATTCATTATTCTTACAGGGGCAACATCATTTAAACCACGAATCATTTTCTCTCGAATATATGCTAAATTTGATCCTCTCCCCGCCAATAATACTTCTTTAATTTTTTCTTTGGATGAAAATGATGAAGAGATTCCAAAAACAGCTTTTTTCACGCTTGACATATAAGCCTTTAGAGCAATCTTAGTTTGTTCATCTTTCTCGGCTAAAAGTGTAATTTCTTTCAAACTCAAATCGGAATAGCCAGAAATATAGGCTACTCCACCTTTATATATATTTTTTTTATGAATATTTTTAATTAGATAGGCTAATTCTCCATCAAGACTACCACAAGCTCTAAAACCCATTATATTACTTCCTCCAATTCCATCTATTATTTGACCATTTTCAATTGCTAAAACTGCTGTAAACCCATAACCTATCTCAACCATAATAAAATTTGTATTTTCTGGACCAACTTTAAATCTTTCCATTTGATCTCTAATTCCAACAACAGCTGTGCAAATTTTATCTGCAGTACCCATATCAATTTTATTAATTTTTCGATATTTTGGAACGGTAGGTAAATGTTTAACTCCAGGTACAATGATACCAGGTATCTTTTGAGCTTTTATCAGTCTTAAAACCTCACCAAGACCAACCAATTTGTTTTTTTCGTTCTGATCAAATTTTAATAATGTAAAAAAAATATCTTGTTCTGTTAACTCATGTACATCTTTTAAAGGAAGCCCAAACCCACTTGGAGCAACCATTAGATCAATATTTTTTACAGAATTAATTATATTTATAGCTTTCTGAGGATTAGCAATTAGTTCTTTAGTGAGTAAAGATGTGTCAAGAATAGATTTATTATCCTCCAAACCGAAGAAATCCCATGATAAACTACCAGGATCTATGCCTAGAACTCTATAAATCATTTCAAAGATTAAATATATTAATGCATTTTAAAAGATTCTATAATTCTTTTTATATTCTATTTTTTTTTAATAATTGCATTTAACTTATTATATTTTTAGAAATTAACTTAAAACTATAAAAACTGTAAAAATTTTTAATAATTTAACCTAAACTTGAAATCTTATACTAAGTTGTAAGAATGTAATTAGGAGCAAATTAATTATAAAAGTGGTGCAAAAAGATTTTTGTTAAAGTTTTTGTATGTAAGATATGCGGAGAAGCATATATTGGAGAAGAGGCGCCAAGTCGATGCCCTTTTTGTGGTGCATTTAAAAAATATTTCGTAGAATCAACAGAATATGATGATAATGGTGCTTGGGATGTAGAATTAAACGAAAAAGATAAGAGTAATGCCGAAAAAGCCTTAGAAGTCGAAATATCGAATAATATCTTTTATAAATGTGCGAGTGAAAAGACTCCAGAATTAGATGGTCAAAAGGTATTTAAAATTCTTGCTAAAGTAGAAGGTGAACATGCTTCTGTTTGGAAGAAAATTTTAAAGATAGATAAAGTAGAATTCCCAAAATATGACAAATGTGCTGCTGAATACAATCCAAATCTAAAAGAATCTCATGCTAGAGAGGACAGAGCAATAAAATTTTATGGGCAAGCTGCTGCTGAAGCTCAAAACTCACGTGTGAAAGATATATTTCAAGCTTTTGTGGAAGTTGAAACAGATCATCTTCATCTCTCTGAAGCAAGACTTAAATAAATAAAGTTTTTTTATTTTTAAATTATAATTTTTTTTAAAAATTAGTTATTACCAAAAGTGTTTCAGAATTAAATCTTTCTCGTTTGGTAAGAAATAAAAATTGAAAATTATGAGAAAACAGATTTAAATAAGGAGAAGGTAAGGAATGAATCTAATCTTTTTTATTTTTTTTTATTTTATTAAAATTAATATTCATTTTGGAAATTATTGTTATTAAAAATAATTTGAAATTTTAAAACCTTAGTGGTTTAAATAAATGTAAGAGAAGATCTCTTAAATTAATA
>CAYNEU010000255.1:0-4789 GCA_964396275.1 uncultured archaeon
AAAGTTGTTTCTACTGTAGTTAAACCTGTTTTATGAACAGTAGCATTAATTTCTCCTACTTCATGATCAATCATTGCCCAATCTTGATCAGCCATAATAAAGCTCCAAGTACCAAGCGCCATTGCCCATGTATCTGGCATATAACCTGGATCACCATCATGGACCTCTACCCAAGAACTTACATTTGAAGTCCTTGACATTAATACTCCAAACTCTCCTATTTCATAGTCTTGATGCAAACTAGCCTCTCCAGCAACTGTATCAACATCTAAAGTATAGGTATACGAGATATAAGTCTGATTACCGATGACAGATGAACCACTAACATAAGTCCCTGGATCATCATAATCAAAACCCCAATCAAAAACTCGTGTGCCTCCGATCTCATCTGTGTGGGGGACATAAAAAATAATATCATTATAAGTGTAACTCCATGAATAGGTGATAACAGAACCAATTACAGATCTTTCTAGAGTAGTTGCCTCGGTCTGAGGGTTTGAATAAATACCCACTTGTTCCCGCATCTCTTTATTCGCTACACCCATATAAAAAAATGGATTTATGGATTCTCCGTCTGTATAATTATCATCAGGTACAATTGTATCATCAAAACCAAACCAGGCACAATGCATTGATGCAATAAGGATTTCTGAACCATTCAAGTAGGCATGTTGCCACCAAAATTGTGCTGGTGTTGTATATGTTGAATGTTCTCCCATTTCATAATGTGTTTTGTTAATGAATGCTAGCATACCCATTTCAAAATTTCCTTCTTTAATCCATTTGATATTCCAAGTATTATTAAGCCATGAAGTCATATTATTAACTTCAGGGTGATCCCATCGTGAATTATTAAATATATTAGCATCCCAATAACCTTCTTCAAATGTATGACCCGGACCAAACGCTTCTTCTGGAGTTGGAGGCCCGTTATCTGCTTTAGTATTAAATATAAATAACCCAAATACGAGAATAGTTCCAAAAATTATAGCAAATAATCTACTTTTATGGAAATTCTTCAATTCTGCCACTCTTTTATTCTAATGTTAAGTATATTTAAAAGATCAAAAGCAAATTTATCTATTTAAATCTATTCGAAAAATAAGAATGCCCAAAACAGTAAAATTTTTAATATTTGCTATCTTTTTTTACTTACAGTGGAAGGTTCGTATTCTTATTTTTTAAGATTAACATTATATAACTGTTATAGAGGATGTTTTCTCCCATGAGTTGCACTTCTTCTTCAATATTTATGATAAAGAATTGTTTTTTGGAGGTATTTTGTATATGAGTTATACTTTTTCAAGAACAAAAATGATTGAAAAAATTAAGTTTGGTCTCTTAAGTCCTAATGAAATACGTAAAATGTCAGCAGCTCGTATAATTACTGCAGATACATATGATGAAGATGGACTCCCGATACCAAGTGGTCTTATGGATCAAAGGTTAGGTACTATCGAACCTGGACAACGATGTCAGACTTGTGGTAATTTAGTAAGCAATTGTATGGGCCATTTTGGACACATAGAACTTGCTCGTCCGGTAATTCACGTAGGTTACGCAAAAAAAGTCTTAAAGGTGTTAAGAAGTATTTGTCCAGAATGTAGCAAGTTAATGCTCACTGAAGATGAAAAAGAGAAATTCAGACAAGAGCAATTAACACACAGAAAAATCTTTTTTGAGGGCGATGAGGATGCTGCTAAAATTGTATTTAAAAGAGCAAGGAAGGCAAAAATCTGTCCTCATTGTGGTGCTACTAAAAAAAAAATTATTATTGAAAAACCAACTACCTTTTATGAAGAAGAAGAAGGCAAGGGCTCACGGAGAATAACACCTATTGAGATATTAGAACGCTTAAAGAAAATTGGTGATGTGGATCTAAGGATCCTTGGTATTTCTCCTGAAAATGCAAGACTTGAATGGGTAGTATTTACAGTATTACCAATCCCTCCTGTATGCGCGAGGCCATCAATTACTCTAGATAGTGGTATTCGGTCAGAAGATGATTTAACACATAAGTTGGTTGATGTAATCCGAATTAACCAAAGATTACGAGAAAATATTGATGCCGGAGCACCTCATTTAATAGTTGAAGATCTTTGGGAATTATTGCAATACCATATTACAACATATTTTGATAATCAAGTTTCTGGTATACCTCCTGCTAGACATCGTTCTGGTAGAGCACTTAGAACATTAACTCAGAGGTTAAAGGGTAAGGAGGGTAGATTTAGAAGTAATTTAAGTGGTAAAAGAGTTGATTTTTCTGCCCGTAGTGTTATATCACCTAATCCATATATTAGCATTAATGATGTAGGTGTTCCAATAGAAATTGCGAAAATTTTGACAATCCCTACGAATGTTAATGATTGGAATATTGAAGAGATGAAACAAATGGTCTTAAATGGACCTTTTAGACATCCGGGTGCGAATTACATCATACGTAATGATCGAAGAAGGATTGACTTACGATATGTAAAAAACCGAAAAATTATCGCTGATATGCTCGCACCGGGGTTTACAATTGAACGACATTTAAATAATGGAGATTTAGTATTGTTCAATCGACAACCTTCGCTTCATAGGATGAGCATAATGGCTCATGAAGTAAAAATAATGACAGGAAGAACATTTCGACTAAATTTAACTGTTTGTCCACCATATAATGCCGATTTTGATGGAGATGAAATGAATTTACATGTACCCCAAAGTGAAGAAGCACGCACGGAAGCAGAATTACTTCTTAAAGTTCAAAACCATATACTTTCTCCTAGATTTGGTGGACCAATATTAGGCGGAATTCAAGATTTTATATCAAGTGTCTTTCAATTTACCAGTAAAGATTCATTATACGATAAGAAGGACACATTAAAATTATTGTATTTTGGAGATGTATATAAAAATAATCCTGATTTTAGTTTAGATCATCTTACTCCTATAATTACTGATCCAGAGCCAAAATACTCTGGAAAAGAAATTTTCAGTACATTATTTCCAGATGATCTAAATATTAAAGTAAAATCTAAATTTTGTAAAAAATGCGAAATCTGTGAAGAGGAAAATTGCCCTTATGATGCATATGTCGTAATTAAAAATGGTAAATTAATAACTGGAACTGTTGATGAGAATTCTTTTGGAGCTATGCAATCAAATAGTATCTTGCAGCGTATAATTAAAGATCATGGTAATGCACTTGGAAGGCAATTTTTAGATAGTGCTACCAAAATGCTCTTATACGTTATTCGACAGAATGGAATAACAATGGGATTGGATGAGGTGTATGTGCATGGACATGCCTATGAAGAAATCGAAAAAATATTAAAAGATGCAAACATCGAGTCTGAGAAATTAATTAATGCTTTTCATGAAAATGATACAACAATTCTTAGAAGAGCACCCGGACGTTCAATGAGAGAAACATTGGAATTAAGAATCAGACAAGTATTAGCAGAAGCTAGAAAACAAGCAGAAGAAACTGCTGCAAATTTCATTGGAGATGAAGCCCATTCTGTTATTATGACTAAATCTGGAGCTCGAGGTAATATATTAAATTTAGGACAAATGTCTGCGGTTGTTGGACAACAAGCAATTAGAGGAGAAAGGATAAATCGAGGATATAGTATGAGAACATTGCCTCATTTTAAAATTAATGATCTTTCACCTAAATCCAGAGGATTTGTATCCTCTTCTTATCGAAATGGATTAAAACCAGTGGAATTCTTCTTCCACGCAATGGGTGGAAGAGAAGGATTAGTAGACACGGCAGTTAGAACTTCTACATCTGGATATATGCAACGTAGGTTAGTAAATGCATTACAAGATATGGTTGTTGAAAATGATGGCACTGTTAGAAATTCAGATAAAAATATTATCCAATTTCGGTTTGGTGATGATGGTATAGATCCTATGCATACAGATCATGGTGCTGCTGTAAATTTAAATGTTTTATTATTAAAAGCTAAAGCCTTGGGTGCGGAGGACGTACGAGAAGAAATTAAAAAAAACTTACCAAAAAAATCATCCACATCAAAGGAAAAAAAAGTATCTGAAAAAAAACCTACTAAAACTCCTACAGAAAAACCGCAACCAAAGAAAAAATTAGATGATAATGAATCATTGATGAAACAATTCGAAGAAGAGACGGGTAAAAAGGCAATTTGGCGAGGGAAAGAAACCAAAGCATATTTAGATTGGAAAGAAGAAAAATTAGGATAAAAAAATTGTTTTAAAAAGAAGGGAATTAATAATGGTAAAAGTAAATGCAGAATATTTAGAAGAACAGTTAAAAGAACTAGAAGGGGATGGTATTCCCGAAGATTTAATAAACAGAATTAGAGAAAAACTTAGCGAAGAGGAATTAGAAAAGGAGCAACTTGAATACTTATTAAACAAAATTTATATTAATTTTACTAATGCTCTTGTAGAAACTTCAGAACCAGTAGGTACCGTTGCTGCTCAATCAATTGGTGAGCCTGGAACTCAAATGACACTCCGTACCTTTCATTATGCAGGGGTAGAAGAGTTCTCCGTCACGCAGGGACTCCCTCGGCTCATAGAAATCGTGGACGCACGTCGTTTTCCGAGTACCCCACAAATGACTATATATCTTGAAAAACCCTATAATGAAAGCGAAGATAAAGCAATTGAGGTTCATAATCGCATTGAACAGATACGCATAGAACAAATAACTCATGATGTTGATCTAGATTTTGTGAATTGGAATATTGTTATTAATTTGATACCAGAAATTTGTGAGAAAAAAGGAATTGAAATTAACGAAATCCCTGAA
>CAYNEU010000256.1:0-7344 GCA_964396275.1 uncultured archaeon
ATAGAAAAAAAAAGATTAATTTGGACAATGAAGCATGCAATGAGATGGTTGAAAAATAAAAATCCCTAATTCCACCCTTTTCTTGAAAAAATTTTAGGAAAAAACTATGTAGTATATTTTGATGAAAAGCGAAATAGGTTAGCAAAACCTATAAAATGAAATGAAATTAAGAGGGGTTAGTGTGCCTGTTCAAACGCGAATCGTAGATAAAGTATTACCGATATCATTCAATCCGGTCAAAAGACACATAAACCCCATAAATATTTGTTTATAGATTTAGAATAATCCAATTTACCATTTAAAACATAATCATATATAAATTTATCCATTGATTTTATCCTATTGCCTAAATATAGAACAGAAAAAATCAACATTTAAATATCTGAATAAGTATTTTAACATAAGAAACTTATTAGATGTGTATATCTATAATGATCGATTATTTAAATCGAGATATATTTAACCAAAAATTTTGCATTTGCAAAAATTAATTAAATTTACATCTTCTAATTCTATATGAGGTACTAATTATCATAATCCAACAATTATAAAATGACAGACGAATTTAAAGGAGAAGAAAAGGAAAGCAAGTCGGAAAGGGAAACGGACAGAGTTGATAAGGAGTTTTTATCTAAAGCTAAAAACTCAAGAGATATGATAGATAAAAAACTAAGAACATTTGAAAATAGTATTGAAGATATATCAGAAACCATAACAAATGGAGAAGCAGTAGAAAAAAAAGAGACTGAAAAGAAAGCTATCGAAGAAATTAGCGAAGAAATAAAAGAAGCTCAAGAAAAACTTAATTCTATTACTAAAAAGGTAGATGATAAAGAGGAATATCTTAGTGCGATAGAAGATACAATAAAACAGCTTGAGGAAAAATATAATAGTAAAACTGATGAGATGAATAATTTAGAGGAGAGACTAAGCATTACTGCAGAAAGTAAAGAGAATTTGGAACAAGAATACATGGAACTTTTAAAAAATAATGAACAATTGGTAAAACAGTACGAAACAAGACAAGTAGATTTAATTGTACTTACAGATTCAATAAAAGAAAAGGTTACTACTCAAGATGAACTTCGCACTAAATTATCTAAAATGAATCAAGAGATCCAAACAGGCGAAGACTTACTTGAAAAGCAAAGAGAAGAAGCGGAAGCAATAGAAAAGAAATTAAAGAGTCAACGAGCTGAAAATGAGACTTTGCGAGTCTCTATTAGCAAGAATAAAATTGAATTAGAACATTCAAATTCTGAAATTGAAGCAAAAGAAGAAGAAAAAAATTTGCTTACTGAACAAGTTGATAAAAAAGAAAAAAGAATTAAAGAAATTGAATCAAGGCTCGAAGAATATAAAGAAGGTTTTCCTGAAATGGAAAAACAAAGAGAAACATATGAGGAACTTCTTGCTAAATATAAAATACAGTTAGCTGATAAACAACAACAAATGATAGAGATTGAATCTCGCATACAAGAACTTAATGGCTCAGCCAATTCTTTGATTGAACAAATTATTTCAAAGGAAAATTTAATCGAAGCTAATGAAAAAAGAGTAGCTGAATTAAAAAAGGGCATTGAAACATCAAATACAGAATACATTGAACGAGAAAAGCGCTTAGAAGCATTAACAGAAAAATTGAAACGTCTGGAAACTGATCAAGAGAAATTAAGTAAAGCAAAAGAAGCAATTGAAAGCAGTACCAATGATTCTAGAACAATCTTGCAAAAATTGAAAATAGAATTAGAAAGTCAAGAGAAAGAGATTAGAGATAAGGAAAGCCGAATTCATAGATTAGAAGTTTTATCAGCTATTTATCGTGCTTCTAAATTTTTTGGAGGTATCTTAATTGGTGTTGGTATTTTTTTCATAATATGGGCTATGGGTGTATTTTTTAAAATCATTGATCTAGGTAATTTAAATAACTCCATAATGGGTTTATTCTTATTAATTGGTGCTATAGTATCGATTATTTCAGGTATATTTCATTTAGAAAAATCGTAATATATTAAATTCATATCATAACAATGTAATTTTTAATTTGGACATTAATTAAATGAGATAAATTTGACTGAAAAAGAGCAAAAAAGAGTTCTTCCAACACGGACTGTTGGATTATGGGTAGGTGTTTTATATGGAATTGGTTGTGGAATTGGAGGATCAATATTTATCTTATTAGGATCAGCAATAAATAACGCGGGATCTGGTGTATTAATTAGTCTATCTCTTGGAGGAATTTTGATATTTTTTACTGCTTTAAATTATAGTGAACTATCAACTAGTTTGCCTATTTCTGGTGGTGCATATAATTTCAGTAAAGAAGCATTAGGAGGATTCCTTACTTTTATAATAGGCTTTTTTTTATGGATTGCTAATATAGCATCATTTTCATTTTCAGCTCAAGCTCTAGCAATCGTTATTCAAGAATTTTTTAATTTACCCTTTTATACACCTTTTATTCTATTAATAGCAATTGTGTCAATATTGTTCATCGCAATTGGAGTATTTAGAACCCAAAAATTAGCACTAAGGACCTTAATTACTTTGACAATAATTCAATTGATAATTTTTGGTATATTTATTTTTGCAGGTTTAATTATTGCGCCAAATATTAATTTACCAAGTTATAATCCAAGTTTTTTACATTCAGATTTAGATTTTTTTAAGATTATTATTGTTTTTGCATCTACTTTTATTTTTTTTACAAGTATTACCTCCAACTTGGCATACTTAAATGCAGACTTAAAAAATCCCTCGAAAAGTATTCCTAAAGTTAATATTCTCGCAATTATGATAACATTGAGCATATATCTTTTAACCACTTTTACTGTACTGATTAATCTTGGAAGTAAACAATCAGAATTAGGTAAATCCTCTATTTTATTAACATTAATATCCGGTGATATAATGGGTTTTCCAGGATATTTACTTATGGGTCTCGCCGCTATAATTTCGACATTTATTGTAATGAATGCTGCTTTAGGTTCTGCGGTAGCAGTCTTTAGTGCTCTTGCTAGGGATCATTATGTATCGCAGAAATTTTTGAAAGTAAATAAGAAAACAAATGTACAACCTTATATTTTAATCCTAACGACTTTAATTACAATTTCATTTACTATATTAGCTTTATTGTTCGCTAATATTGGATTTTCTGCAAACATTACTACATTTATTTATTTCATAGGATTAGCATTTATAAACTTTGCTGCAGTTAATCTACGACGTAAGAGAAAAGAACTTGATAGACCTTTTAAAGCTCCATTTTATCCATATTTACCAGTGATCGTTATGTCTTTCTGTCTAATACTTGCTTTATTCTTAGACATAAGTGCAATCTTCTTAGGATTAATTATTTTAAGTATTGGAATAACATATTACTTACTTACAATTGCAGATCGTCATTCCATCATTTTAACCTTGGCAGGATTAAAATTTTTTGCTATAATTTTAGTTGGAGTCTTTATTTGGGTATTAAATAATTTAAGCGTTCTAAATTCACCAATACCTGGAATTGCTGCTGCTTTTTCATTTATCTTATTACGCATTTTAATTGTTATTTGTATTTTTATAATTGGCACTATTTTCTTTGATATTATTCCATTAAAACAATTAGTATATTTCTTTATCAAAAAGATCAATAAAGATGAAGTAGCTATAGATATAGGAATTGGACGAATCATCGAACTCAAAAAAGTTAAAGCAAAATCTATTTATTATGCGAATATCATAATTGGCATTATTCAAATTATTTCTGCAATTTTTATTTTTGCTTTAGTCTCCTTATTTGTATCTAAGATAATTTCAATTGATAGTATTACTATTGGTAGTACGGTTATAGCTCAAACAACTGGAGAATATTTATTTCTAGCTTTTTTGATCTTTCTTGGTGCGACATTATTGTTTAGTGGACCCTTTAATTTATACATTAATAAAGAAACGAAGACATTGGGAATATAATCTGTTCCTTTTTATCTATAAGAAAAATGCTTTTTCCAAAAATTAATCTCCATATTCATTCGAATTATTCTGATGGAAAACAAACAATTAAACGAATTATAGAAAAAGCACTTGAGCTAGAATTAGATTATATTGCTATAACAGATCATTTTACTAACTCTTGGAAAGCGTGGGTATCTACATTGAAGAATTCAGACATAATTTCGACTTATCTAAACGAAATTTCAATTTGTCAGAAATATTTATCAGCAAATAATAAACAATTAACTCTTCTAAAAGGTATAGAAGTAGATCTTTCAAGCTCTATGCAATTTATACGAAAGTATATTCAGGCAGATAAATTTGATCTGATTTTGTTTGAGTATCTACAAAGCCCTGAGTCAATTGCTTTTATTGAAAATTTAATTTATTATTGGAAATTAACAGATTTAGATAAATTCGCAATATTTGGCTTAGCACATTTCGATCCTTCTTATTTCATTATGGGAAACCTTGATATTTTAATGTTATTTCTCAAAAAACATAACATCTATTTTGAATTTAACTCAAGTTATCCTTCATTTTATTCTCCTAAATATGAACGATTTTTTGAAAAATTAAGGGAATATGAAATTCCTGTTGCAATTGGATGTGATTCTCATGACATAAGAACTCTGGATAATATTGATGAACCTTTTGAGATGATAAAGTATTATAACCTTGAAAGAAACTTAGAAATTCTTATAAATATATTAGATATAAGACACAGTAAAAAATCTTTATTCTTAAAATGAATTTATTATTATTTGTTTTTTGCCTGAAAGTGTTTAAAAACAATTTTTATTTAAGTAATTAAGGTAATATTTAAACGCTTTTTCAAATGCGATGTCAATAATAATCTCACTTTTAGCTTTGGGATCAATTAACATTCTTTTTAAAATATTTCTCCCAAAGCGAAATATCTCCTTAACGGCATTCAAATTTTCCCCAATTGGCATCTCTGCTATTTTAGCTATAGTCTTATTATTCTTTAATTGCCAATCTATTAATGCATTCCAGACGATACCCTTAATCGCAGATTCGGGAATCTTTATGATAAAACATAAAAATGTGGATATTTCTTCAATAAATTTGGATTGATTTGCCGTACATTCAATATTTTTATAATCCTCTTCAGTATGCCTTAAGGCTCCCATATTAAAATTAATAGTATACGATAAAATAATCCTCAACCTCTGTTATACCAATTAAAATATCTAATAATTTTTATTTAAACTTTGACTAAAACAAAAGTTACAAAGTGTTATAATAACTATTTTATTCATTTAAATACAATCTCTCTTTAACTAACCCTTTAAAAAAATCTATATAAAATACTCTTTTTTTAACATCAAAACAAAAAGATTTTAATGTATCATAGTAGAAATATATAAACATGAGTGATAATGAAAAAGGACAAAGACCATTCTTAAATTATTTTAAATACATGATTTTTATCTTAATTTTTGTTGAAATCCTTGATACTTATACTACGAATAATCTTAATGTTGTAGTTTCTGATATATCTGCGGAATTTTTTCCTGAATTTTCCTCGAATACAGCAATCTCAATTTTTCAAATTTTTGTAGCTATAGGAACATTGGGAATGTATTTTGTATTTTTAAATCAATATTTAGCTGATAGAGTAGGAAGAAAATTACTCTTAGTTTTTACTGTCTTTGGAATGGGAATTGCTTCCTTACTAATTAATTTCTCGACTAATATAATCACGTATACTATATTTTTGTTTTTATTGTATTTTTTCTTCAATTCAGATATATGGGTAATATATATTAATGAAGAGAGCCCTTCTGATAAAAGAGCTTTTTATACAAACTTAGTTCTGATTGGAGGAGTTGTGGGGGCTTTATTAATACCTGCATTTCATGATATTATTATAAATTGGAGAGGCATGACGTATTTCGCAATATTATTAGGGATTCCATTAAGCATAATCATCTTCTTTACCTTTAAAGAGACTTCAAAGTATCTAGAAATAAAGGAAGATAATTCCTTATTAACACAAAAACCAAAAACGTTTAAAGAAAATATAAAGAAAATCTTTAAGTCTTCTCGAAGAAAGGAATTTATCGTAATTCTTATTATAAGTTTGATAATAGGTCTGAATAATCTCTTTATTTTAGTGGGAGAGGATTTTTTATCAGATAATTTTACTAAGGAAGATGTTGATACAGTAGTCTGGGTGATGGGAATTGCATCTATAATAGGGTATTTTATAACGGGGGTAACTGCTGATAGAATTGGAAGAAAGCCTTTAATCTATCTCTATTCTATTCTATTTCCTATCTCCATATTGATTATTGTTCTTGGAGCCAATTTTTCGGAAGGTGCTTTAACAATGGTTATGATTGGAGCAGGATTAGCAAACTTATCATATTGGGGACTACGTATTTTAATTAGTATCATGGCATTAGAAATTATACCTACTCAATCAAGAGGGACTGGAGCGGGATTAAAAACATTAATAAGTTCAGTTGGTATAACAACCGGACTTATATTAAGCAGCATAATTACATTCTCGCAAGGATTAGCACTATCCTTTTTCATCTTTAGCTTATTATTCATTGGTGTCTTTTTCTTAGTTCTAATATTTTTAAAGGAAACTAAAGGTGTGAATTTAAGCGATATTAAATAAGTATGTGAGATCAACAATAAGAATATTCAAACCTTATTTGCTATTTTTTTGTTATAATAAACCACTAATAAACCACTTATTAAAAAAAAGTATCCGAAAATCATCATAAATAGCACTCCCGGTAATTTACTGATAAGATAATTAATTAAGTAACTTCTAAAAACTGCAATTATATAATATAATGTAGTAAAAATTAATCCAATAAGTGTAATTAGGTAAAATACATTTTTTTCTAATAAAAATCTCCTATTAATTCCGGTTAGACTATTTTGCTCTAATCCTTCCTTTTCTTCAGATTTTCTATCTGACCCATAATTCTTTGTTTTTTTATAATATATACCAATTATACCAATTACTAAACAAATTTGTCCAAGAACTAGAAGAATAATGAATCCCGTAAATCGGGGAATAGTATTTATACTAATAATTATGAACAAAATTCCACAAATGGTAAGGACATATCCTATATATTTTTTTGGTATACGTGCATCAGGTAAATCAGACACTCTTGGAATTCCTACTCTTTTTCCTTGATTTTAGTTAATTTTAAACTATTTAATCTAGAATCTCCTTATTTATTTTAAATTTAAAAATTTTTGCTTTATCCTCATAATTCTCTTTAAATTTTTTTAGAGGAAACTAAAGGAGTGAATTTATGTGATATTGAATAAGTATTACAAAAATCTTTTTAAAGTCTATTATTTTTATGT
>CAYNEU010000257.1:0-11794 GCA_964396275.1 uncultured archaeon
GTTATTAATAAGTTCTTCAATCGGTATTAATTTCATTTTTGCAACTTGATCTCTAATAGATTGAACTTGTGGCATGAAACTCCTGGGCCAAGTTGGAGTGTATTTTACATAGGGTCGTGAAAAAGGAATTTTAGCTTCATTAGCATACCCTAAACCGTGTGCTGTTCCTGAATCAGGGATACCTGCTACGAGATCAATTTCCACACAATCATTCTTTGCCAGACATGCGCCACATTTATAGCGAACAACCTCTACATTAATACCCTCATAATTAGATGCAGGATATCCATAATATACCCATAAAAAACCACAAATTTGCAGTCGGTCTCCTGGTTTGATTTTTTGTTCGAGACCATTTTTACTTATAAAAATTACTTCACCTGGTCCAAGGTATTTTGTTGTTTTATAACGCAGATTAGGAAATGCACAAGTTTCCATCGTTATAGCATAAGCCCCCGATTTTTCTCCAATAATAAGTGGTGTTCTCCCTAATTTATCTCGAACAGCATAAATTCCTTCATTTATTAATATAAGCATAGTACATGATCCATCAACCATATCTTGAACTTTCTGAATTCCTTCTTCAAATGTAGCTCCTTGACTAATAATTGTTGCTACCATTTCCGTAGGATTAATTTCTCCTCCATGCATTTCTGAGAAATGAGATCCATTCTTTAATGCTTTTTTTGCTAAATCTTCTAGATTATTAATTTTTCCCACTGTAACAATAGCAAAAACACCTAAGTGAGAATTAATTATTAAAGGTTGATCATCATAATCACTGATTACTCCGATACCTTTATTTCCGTGCATTTTCTTAATATCTTTCTCGAATTTAGACCTAAATTGAGTTGTTGTTATGTTTTTAATAAACCTCTGAAAACCACCAGAGTTTTTTACTGCTAATCCTCCTCTTCTAGTTCCTAAATGAGAATGATAATCTGTCCCATAGAAAAGATCTTCTAAACAATCTGAATCTGAAAAAACTCCGAATAAACCACCCATTATAATTTCACTACTTATTTAAGTCGAAAACTATTAATAAATGAAATTATTAATCCGATATCAAACCCTAAATTATTCAAAGTATAGATTTGGAATATTTTATACAATTTTTTATAAATTTTCTTTTTGATATTTGAATAATCCTCCAATTAATTGTCCTATGCTTATCCCAGCATCTCCCGGAGCAATAAAATTATGTTCCAAAAATGAAAAACCCTCATTAATCACTTTTTCTTTAATGCTTCTCGAAAAAGAATAATTATATGCAACCCCACCTGTTAATCCTATTTGATTAATTTGATTTTCTTTAGCAACTTCTAAAGCAATTTCGGCAAATGCATTCCCTATTTCAATTTGAAATTTCGCAGCAATATCTTCTCGTCTATTTTTTGAATTCTCCAATAAAGAAAGGATATCAAGTATTAGTTTTGATGTGTTAATTATACGTATTCCATTTTTTCTGGAATACTTAATTTTTAGGTCTATAGTGTTTGGACAACCTCTTGATGCTAAAGCTTCAAGTCGCATAGCGGGTTCTCCTCTATATGTTTTAATATTTGCTGCTCCTAAAAGATAAGAAACTGCATCAAATATTCGACCAGTTGAACTAGATAAAGGTATATTTTCGGATAAACATTTCTGATATGCATTGCTGAATTGAGAAATTATAGACTTTAATTCATCATTTTTATATTCTAAATCATTTTCTAATCCAATTAATCTGAAGACTTTTAAAGACTCATCTACACCCAAAGTATTAAGAATAATAGAAGCTGCCATCCGAGCAGGATATCTTGTACATCGATCTCCTCCAATCATTGGTTGATATTCTAAAAAACCAAGCCGCTCATAATCATTATAAGAGCTTAACAAAATTTCTCCGCCCCAAATATTGCCATCATCTCCATAACCAACACCATCAGTACTTATGCCAATAATTTTTTCATCTGGTTCGATTCTATTTTCTGCCATAAGACCTAAAACATGAGCAAAATGATGCTGTACTGAATATAATGGAACATTAAACTGATTTGCTAATTCTTTTCCAAATTTTGTAGTTACAAAAGCTGGATGGGCATCACTAACAATGAATTTTAATTCAGAATCTTTAACTTGTAAAAGATTTTTCATATGAAATAGAGCATTCTTAAGAAAATTGTAAGTTTCTAAATGAGTTACGTTTCCAATATGTTGAGTAGGGAATATTCGATTTCTCCTTAAAATTGCTCCTGTAACCGATAATTCAGGGCCCGTAGCTAAAGCACTAGGTATTTCTACTTCAAATGGTAATGGTAAAAATTCTGGAACATAGCCTCTCGATCGTCTAATTAATTTTACTTTATTATCATGAATTCTTAAAACACTATCATCAGCTCTTTGGTAAATTGGTCTATTATGAAGTAGAAATACTTCTGCTAAATCTTGAAGTTGAATGAATATATCTTTATTTTCAATAGACATAGGAATATAGGATTTATTCCCACTTGTATAGATTAAACATTTTTCCCCAATATATTGAAATAATAAATAATGGATGCCTGAATAAGGCAATAATATTCCCACATTACTTAACCCTGGAGCTACTTGCTCACTAATGATAGAATTATCAATTGATTCTTTTCTTTCTAAAAGAACTATAGGTCTACGAAATGATGTTATTATCTCTTTTTCCATAGTTGAGATTTCTAGGTCATTTTCGAGAACATCTAAATTTGGAACCATTACAGCAAAAGGCTTATATTTTCTTTCTCCTTTTCTTTCACGGAGTTTTAGAATCGTTTCATCATTAGCTAAACAAACTAGATGTGTTCCTCCAATACCTTTTACAGCAACAATTTCTCCTTCATTAATTATTTTAGCTGTTTCTTCTAAAATAGAATGTATAGAGTCATTATTAATTATTTTTCCCTGTTTATTATATAAACTATAATGAGGTCCACAAACTGAGCAAGCAAATGTTTGAGCATGAAATCTTCGATTATTAAAATCCGAATATTCTTGAATACACGATTCAGGGTCAGCCTTCTTGCAGAAAGGGAATTTAATCATTGTACTCCTTTCTCTATCATAAGGCAATTCAGTTACGGTAGTATATCTAGGGCCGCATAAAGCACATGCGATAAAAGGATATTTATAATATTTTTTTTTTTGAGGATCATTCATATCTTTTAAACATTCATTACATATTGCAATATCCGGTGGAAGTGTGAGACTAACTCCACGTCCTTGCTCACTTTTCCTTATCTCTAGTTCATTAAATTCTTTATGAAAATCTAAGTAAGTTATCTTAATATCTTCGATGAAAGAGATCTTTGGTTTTTTTATTTCAATATCTTTTAAAAATTTTTCAATATTTTGCGAATCACCTTGTAAAACCAATCTTACTCCTGCATTTCCTCGATTTAATATATAACCTTTAAGGTTTAGTGAATGTGCTAAATTATATAAAAAGGGTCTAAAACCTATTCCTTGAACAATTCCAGTAATCGTAATTTCTATTGTTTTATAATCTTTCAATTACCCAGCTTCATGTTTTCACATTTATTGTAAAATCTATTTAAATAAATAATTACTAAAAAAGAGATTTATATTTTATTATGATAAGTATTATTAAATTTAACTTTTGTTTTAGTATCAAAAAATATATTAATCATGTTTTCGGTGGATAACCTAAGATTTTTCTTCACTATAATATTTGTAATAGATACTACAAGTTCCTTCCATTGAAACCATACATGGTCCTATCGGATTAATGGGAGTACATTCTTTTTTAAATAATTTACATTCATAAGGGTATAATTTTCCAACCATAACAAGATGGCAAGAACATCCAGGAGGGATATCTTGAGATTTTTCGATTTTTATATTAAACTTTTTGTTTGCATCAAATACTTCATATTGCTCTCGTATCACTAAACCACCATCATTTACTCTTCCAATACCCCTCCATGGTGATGAGACAGGTTCAAAAACATCTTCTATTATCTTCTGAGCGATTGTATTCCCTTCAGGTTTTACGACTCTAGAATACTCATTCAATGTATCATACTTTTTATCTTTTAACTGCTTTAGAAGCATTAATATAGAGAGTAAAACATCGTTAGGTTCAAATCCCGTAATGACATTAGGAATATGATAGCCTTGGGAAAAAATTTCATATGGTTTTAAGCCGATTATGGTTGATACATGCCCAGGGGATATAAATCCATCAATTTTTAATTGTGATTGACTCATCAAAAGTTCTAATGCTGCTGGTATTAATTTGTGAGCACAAATTATTGAAAAATTTGAAGGAGGATCAGATTGTATTTCATATCCAATCAAAGGAACAGTAGTTTCAAATCCAATTGCAAAAAATATTACTTCCTTATCTGGATTTTCTTTAGCTATTTTAACAGCATCATATGGTCCATATACAATGCGAATATCAGCACCTTTGGCTTTAAGTTCAGAAAGAGAGATATTTGTAGCGGGAACTCTGATCATATCTCCAAAAGTCGTGATTATCGTATCATCTCGCTTTCCAAGCTCAACTGCTTTATCAATATCAGCAGCAGGGCATACACATACTGGACATCCGGGGCCCGATAATATCTCAATTTCTTTGGGTAAGAGAGATCTTAGACCATATTTAGAAATTGTATGTTCATGAGTTCCACAAACATGCATAAATTTAATTTGTCTTTTAATCTCTTTAACTAAGGTATTAATTGATTTGATGATTTTTTCTGTAAAATTCTTACTTTTTAAAATATCTAAGCCTGGAAGATCCATAATTTTCACACATTAGCAAATTCTAGGGATTGGTTCACCTAAAGGCATATCAATAAATCGAGTTCCACCTACAATCGTTTTTAAAAATACTCTTTTTGGATTTTCTACTTTTACTTCGCCAATTATTTCAGCACCTTTCCCAATCTCAGTTGATTTTATTTTTTCTAAGATATTTTTAGATTGATTTGGATCAACTGCTAAGAGAGCTCTGCCTTCACTTGCTATATTATAAGGATCTAATCCTAACATATCGCATATAGCTTCGACTTCTTTTTTAAGAGGGACTTTTTCCTCATCAATCCAAATACTTTTATCAGATTTTACTGCCCAATCGTTTAAAGCAGCTGCAATTCCTCCACGTGTCGGATCTTTCATAGCATGAATATAATTTTTACTAATATCAGGCTTTAAAACATTATAGATTTCAAGTAATAATGAAAGATCTGATTTTAAATCAGTAGATATATTTAGCCCTTCTCGTGAAGCTATCAATGCTGTTCCATGATCTCCAATACTTCCAGTTAGGATAATGTGATCTCCAGTTTTTAAGTTATTATCCAATATTTTTATTTTTTTATC
The DNA here is from genome assembly GCA_964396275.1 of uncultured archaeon. Lineage (GTDB taxonomy): Archaea > Asgardarchaeota > Lokiarchaeia > Sigyniarchaeales > SOKP01 > Loki-b32. The sequence continues at coordinate 5,359 of CAYNEU010000257.1, forward strand.
TTTAATTCCAATCCCTGTTGTTGCTATAATCAATTCATTTAAAGTTCCCTTTGGCATTACTTTAGTATCTCCTGCGATTATTGCAATTTTAGCTTTTTCTGTCATAGAATTCATAGAATTAGTTATTTTTTCCAAATTTTTGAATTCAAAGCCTTCTTCAATGATTATTATAGAAGTTAAAGCTAAGGGCTCTGCACCCATCATTATAAGATCATTGATTGTTCCACAAATACTAAGAGTTCCAAGATCACCTCCTGGAAAAAACAATGGATGAATTGTATGACCATCTGCGGTAATAACAATTTCTTTTTCGTAATTATCTAAGGGGATTGTAGCTGCATCATCTAGTTCCACCAATCCAACACCATTATTTACATTCTTATACGGAATATTTTTTACAATAAATTGGATTAATTCCATGGACATGGAACCACCAGCTCCATGAGCCAAACGGATTATATTTGAACTCTCTTTTTTTTCATTCATAATAGAATAAATGAATTGAAAATTAAAAGAATTTATATTATTCTATAGGTAAGTGTTAAAAGAAGGTACTAAATTAATTTAAGTATGGATTCCATTGAGTTTTTTGCTACTTTATACGGATCTTCACCCCAAATCTGTTCATTGAATAGTTCTAAAGAAAGCCACTTATCATAACCAATATCCTTTAATTTTTTAACAAACATTTCAAGGTTAAAAAAACCCAGACATGGTAAAACTCTATGTGAATCTTGTAATTCTTTATAAGGCTTCTTAATGGCATCATTAATATGGATTAACCATAATTTTTTTAGCTCAATTGATCCTAATTCTTCTATAGAATGTTCACCAACGAAATAATGAAATGTGTCAATAACCAATCCCATATCCGGTAAGTCTTCATGCTCGATGATTTTTAATGCCATCTCAACCTTTCTTACAGAACAATTCAGAAAACCAAGTGGCTCAAAACCGAGTTTAAAATCATATTTTTCTGCTAATTTAGCAATAATTTTCAGTCTGTCTATAGTCTTAGAAATAATTCTTCCAGATCCCAGATGTGAGTCTTCAAGAAAACTTGGAACAGTAATAATCGTGTCACAATCGATTTCATTTCCGATATTCATTAATCTTTCAGTATATTCCAGTATTCTTTTGAATTCATCTTCTGGACATAAAGAAAATAATTCAATAGCATTAAATGTTATGCATTCAAGACCGTTACTTTCCAACAATTCTTTTAAATCTTGAACTTTATATTCATTAAGATATTCAAAGGTCTCATCTCGTCTCAATTCAACTCCTTGAAAACCTGCTTTAGCTATCGCATTCAAGAAAATTTTCATTGGAGTTTTCATTAATGTTGCTTGATTTACCGCTAATTTCATATAAACTCCTAAGTTTTCTTCTTTTATTTAATTAGGGAGTGATTTAATTATTTTAATACTTGCTTTTTTATTTTTTCTTCAAAATAAACCTCTACAGGCTCCATAAGCCAAGGGGATTACATTTAAGCTCCCTTTTTTAGACTCATAATTGTCAAATTGAAACAAATTTTAAAAGAATTTAGATTATAAAAGCATCATTCAATTTTTCAAATTTAACGGATTTAAATCTACTTTTTGATAAAAATCAGTACTATAGTTAAGAAAATAAAAAAAAAAGAAATTTTTCGAATAATCATTCGATATTACAATTGAATGAATAAACAGTTTAATTTAATCAATTAAATATTCTGAATATTTATTCATTTATATAAATTTAAATAATCTTATTGAAATTCAGACCCAATCAGAAGTTTTTAATAATATTATGAATAAATTATTTCAACTAATTTTTTTTATTACAAATTAGCTAATTTAAACATGTAAAAAAAACCAATTAAGCATTTTGAATATTTATTCATAAGCTTGAATTTAATTAAATATATCTAACTGTAAACTTAATCAGAAGTTTTTAATAAAGTTATGAATAAATTAACTCAACTAATTTATTTTATTACAAATTAACTATTTTAAAATCAAAAAAAAAACAACAAAAGTGAAAATATAATGACTGTAAAAGCTGCTAAAATTAAAAGAGGTGATCTCTATACCAGTTAAGGTCGCGTTCTGGCAAAATAGCGACTGTTGGGGTTGTCATCAGAGCTTAATTGACTTGCATTTAGCTCTCCTGCCAGTTCTTCCAGCGTTAGAGATTGTCTATTGGCCAGCAGTAGTCGATTTTAAGTATGATTCGTTGAAAGCTAGAGAAGATGGTGAAATTGTTGTTGGATTCATAGAAGGAAGCCTTCGAACTAAACAGGATATTGAAGGTACAAAATTAATGCGTCAAAAATGTGCTGTTATTGTAGCTTTTGGTAGTTGTTCATGCTATGGAAATGTACATGGATTAGCTAACCAATGGGACATACAAGAGTGCATTGACAGAAAGTTCTCACAAGTAGAGAGTATTGCAGATGAAAGTGGTGGAGAACCGACGGAACATGTTCCTGGTTTTGAATCCAAGATTATCCCCGTGGATAGGGTAGTCAAAGTGGATGCATATATTTCTGGTTGTCCTCCAAAATCACAACAAATATACAGCGCAATTGGTTTTTTACTCGGTCAAAAGCCATTCCCTATGAACGATTTGGCATTTTGTAATGATTGTGCGTTAAATCAATCCGGATGTCTATTAGATGCAGGTAAATTGTGTTTTGGACCAATTACAAGCATAGGATGTTCATTGAAATGCCCAAATAATGGATCTCCATGTTTAGGGTGTATGGGGCCGGCTAAGACAGTAGCTGTTAGAGCTGAAAAATTAAGCAGTATGACAAAAGATCTTGGAGCTATAAGTTCGGGAGATAAAAAAAGCATTTTTGAATTCTTATCCTTGTTTTTAAATGTTCCGTTAATGGCGGGTTTTGATCTTGCTAGCGATATTTTAAAACAAGTAAAGAAACGTGGTGCTCCAGAAACACCCTTAACAAATCTTCCCCCAACAACGGAAGGGATTGCTTCGAATTTAATGAGTTTCTTGAGAGATAATCCCGATTTCCATGAGATATCAAATGTCTGTGATACATGTCCGAGAATCATTGGTAGTAAATCTACAATGACAAGAGTTAAAAGAGATTATGAAGGGCTACCAAATATGGAAGATTGTTTGCTTGAACAAGGTTATATTTGTATGGGCCCCGTGACTAAAGCTGGTTGTGGTGCCTTGTGCATTAAGGTTAATGCTCCATGTACGGGCTGTTTTGGACAGACCAAATGGGGAGTTAATCAAGCAGAGAGGTTTGCTGATACAGTACTAAAGGGATTTAACATAAACTTATCGAAAGAGGAATTACTTTCCCAAGTCAAGGATCCTATTGGTACTTTTGAGAAATTTACATTAGCATCAAGAAAAGGAGGCGTATAATAAATGGTAAAAGTAATAGAAGTAGAACCTATTACCCGATTAGAGGGTCATGGTGGAATGAGGGTAGTTCTTGGAGATGATGGTTTAGTAAAGGACGTTCAATTCAATGTCCAATCGACAAGATTTTTTGAAAAATTTGTTGAGGGGCGTTATTGCGAACATGTACCTCGAATAACTCCAAGAATCTGTGGAATTTGTCCAATTCCTCATCATCTTACTCCTACTAAAGCAGTAGAAGATGCTTGGGGTGTTCAGATTCCTACTCCAGCATATAAACTACGGCAGTTATTGATCAATGCAAAACAATATTCATCACACTTGATTCATTTCTATGCTCTTGCGGCTCCTGATTTCTTATTAGGACCTTTCGCAGATCCATCTTTAAGAAATCTCGTTCATGTGATAAACAAAATGCCGGATGTTGGAGCTATGGCGTTAAAGATGTTGGATTTCGGACAGAAATTATGTGCTGCAATAGGAGGCAAAGCCATCCATCCAATATCTGCTATAGTTGGAGGGATGAAAAAGCCTTTAGATGAAGACGTACGTGATAAATTCTTAAAAGTAATTGATGAGCAAATAGAATTTACAAAGAAAACGGTTGATATTGCTTTAAAAGTAATAGAAGATTATTGGGATGTTGTAGCTAATGTCGGTGTCGTACCTACTTATTATGTAGGGATGACGAAAAATGGTGTTCATGATATTTATGATGGTGATATCCGAATTGTATCTCCAACAGGAGAGAAATTTGATTATAAACCTCAGAATTATCTGGAAGCGCTTGGAGAACATATCCCAAAACATTCTTATGCGACCCATATGTATTATAAGCCAGCAGGATACCCTGAGGGTATCTATCGAGCGAATACCTTAGCAATGATTAATTGTGCTGATAAAATGGCAACACCTTTAGCTAATGATGCGTTAAAGGCAATGAGAGAAAAGATTGGAACAAATGTAATTCATCATACGTTTGCATATCACTGGGCGAGAATAATTGAAACTGTGGAAGCGATTGAGATGATTGCTACATTACTAAAAGATCCTGATATAGTGAATCCTGACTGCAAAACACTCAATGTTGAACCAAGAGAAGGAAGTGGTGTCGGAATTACAGAAGCTCCACGAGGACTTCTCCTATATAACATCTGGTCTGATGCCGAAGGTATTTGTAAGAAGTTAAATCTTTTAGTTGCTACAAATCATAACATCGCAGGAATCGAAAAGTCTTTAATGCATGTTGCTAAACAAGTATTTGAGGACAAGGCGTTAGAAGGACTGAAATTACCAGATCCATGGATTAAATAGACTAAATCAAAATTATTATAGAGCGTGAATAAAAAAAATGAGTGATATACCAGAGGGAGTAGTAAATCTCTTGGAAATGATAGTTCGCTGTTATGACTGTTGACTATCATGTGCCGCTCACATCACTGTAGTCGATGAGAGAGGTGAAGAAATTTACTCTCGTGAGCTGAATGTTGGTTTAGGATGAATTATCCAATAAAAATAATAGATTGGAAACGACTGCCCTTGCGTGGGTTAAAACCAACAAGAAATAAGTAAAAATGAAATGAAAACAACTCAAAAAAAACGTGAAAAAAAATGTCATTACCATTAGGTATAGATTTTGAATTTAGGAAACTTATTATGGACGTACATATTGGATCTGATAAAATCAAATACTGTTATCAATGTAACAGATGTACAGATAATTGTCCTGTTGCTACAGTTGCTAACCCATTTTATGAAAACATCTTTGATCCTAGATTAATTGTTTTAGGAACTCTTTTAGGATATAAAGATGTTGTAATGGCTCTTGCTGGTACAAAGTCAGCAATTATACCATGGGGTTGCACTGTATGTGATACATGTGATACCGTTTGCCCCCAAGCTATTGAGGTCACTGAAATTATTACATTAGCAAAAAATATAACTACTGGGGCTGGATTAGCTCCAGATAATGTCGTAGCTCAAGCAAAGACTGTTTTCGAGAGCGGAAAAGCTATTCCCTCTCAACCAGCAATCGAGAGAAGACGTGAGCAATTAGGCTTACCAACTGTAGTTGCACCAAATGTTAATGAAGTACAAACTTTATTAAAAGCTATAGGTGCAGATAAGAAATTATAGTGGAGGTTAAAAAAATGACAGAATATAAAATGTTTGAAGGATGTGTTATTGGAAACAGAATTCCGTTTATTGAAGCTGCCTCCAGAAAAGTTTTTGACAAAATTGGGGTCCAAACATCACAAGCTCCATTTACTTGTTGTCCGGATCCTACCGGAGTAAAAAGTTTTGATAATACAGCTTGGCTCGCTTTAGGTGCTCGAAATTTATGTTTAGCAGAAGCAGAAGGTAAGGATATAATCTCGCTATGTAATGGTTGTACAAATACCCTTCGTGGAGTGCAACATCAATTAAAACATGATTCCAATAAAAAGGAGGCTATCAATAAAGAATTGGCTAAGATTGGAGAAAATTATAAAGGTTCAATTGATGTAAAGCATTTTGTAGATGTTTTAAGGTCAAATTTAGATGCTGTGAAGGGTGCAATTACAAAGCAGATGGGAGATCTAAAGGTTGCTTGCCATCCTGGTTGCCATTATATGCGACCTGTAGAATGGATGGACTCTGATGATCCCTTACGTCCAAAAAATTTGAAGGAACTCGTTGCTGTTTCAGGAGCTAATGTAGTAGATTATGAGGAAATAGGATTATGTTGCGGAAATGCTGTTGCAGGTCCATTTCCAGAACATGGCGATGCGATATTAAAACAAAAATTTGATTCGATTATAAAAGCTGGCGCAAATTGTATTGTAGTAAACTGTCCTGCATGTTTTCAACGGTTAGATGGAGAACAACGAAATCTTTCAAAGAAATTTGAAACTGAATATAATATTCCAATATTATATATAACAGAATTATTAGCTTTAGCTATGGGTGCAAGTTCTGAAGAGATTGGTTTAAAAAACCATCGAACTAGACGAAATACGGCCATAGAAAATCTTTAAGTTAAAATTTATAAATTATTTCTATTTTTTAT
>CAYNEU010000258.1:0-7631 GCA_964396275.1 uncultured archaeon
AAAATATATGGGAAAATAAATGCTCATGAAACCTATGCAATGTTTATTGTTAATAGTATTTGGCGTTTAAAAGAAGGAGGAAAATTAGGATTTATCACCAGTGATTCATTTTTAACTCTAAGCACCCATAAAAAGTTAAGAAGATTTATCCTAAATAACTGTAAAATTAACGAGATTCTTTTAGCACCAAAAAATTTATTTTCCAATCAAAATGTAAGTACAAGTCCAGTAATTATAATTTTAACAAAATGTTCTGGTCAGAAGAATAAAGCAATCAGAGATAATAATCCGATGAGGATAATTCCTCGAGTAAATTGCGAGGAAGATTACCAATCTCCCCCACATGTTAATCAAATAAAGCAAATAAAATATTATTCTTTGCCATTTAACATTTTTTATTCAGATGTTGAACAAGAAGTTATTGAATTATTCGAAAAAGCTCCTAAATTAGAAGAATACTTAAGAGGTTTTATAGGAATGCATACACACAATAATAGAAAATATATTGCTGCTATTGAGGGCACAGATCTAGCTAAAGTGTTTAATAATAGAAATATGAAGATTAACCTTTCCCAGAACAAATTCAAAATTATTAAGAGATCAGTTTTAGAGAACAATAAATGGAAGCCATATTTAAAGCGTGGCGGAGCAGACCAATATTATAGACCAATAATGGAAGCCTTAGATTGGAGTGAGGAAGCTATAAAAATTTATGACATTCCAAAAAATGTACCATTTGAAGAGGAGGGTATAATAATCAGTGGAGTAAGTTCAAGGTTAGCAGCGCGCTATATGCCAAAAGGCTGTTATTGGGATTCCAATAAAGCAATAGGTTTTATGATTATAGATGATTCAATCTCAATTGAGTATTGCCTAGGATTATTAAATAGCTCTCTGTATAACTATTTAGCTAAAGGAATAATAAATAATACTAGTAGTATACAAATTTCTGGAATTCACGCATTACCTTTTATTGCTCCAGATGAAGAAACAAAAGAAAAAGTTGAAATCCTTGTCAAAGATATTATTGTTAATAAATACAATAATTTGGATTATAACTATACTATAGAACAAAAGGGAATAGATAATATAATTTTTAATTTTTATTCTAAAAAATTCAATTTTACCAAACAACTTAAGGTTAAATTGGATCATTTTTTTTCTGATTACAAAAGCAATTAAGCTTTTTTTATCATAAAAAGTTTAGAAGTGAATGTCATAAAGATTCCAGTAATACTTGATACGGATATTGGATTAGATATTGATGATATTTGGGCATTAGGTTTGTTACTAAGTTGTCCAGAGCTCGATGTTAGATTAATTACAACAACTTCAGGAAACACAATTATTAAAGCGAAACTTGTTGCTAAATTTCTTGAAATTGCAGATCGTACTGATATTCCTATTGGAATTGGTCCTAAGCAAAACAATAGTAAAGGTTACTTGTATTCATAGATAAGAGATTATGAGTTAAGTAATTATTCTGGTGAAATAGTTGAGCATGGTGTTGAAATTATTTGTGACACAATAGTAGAATCTACTGATCCTATATCGATCATTGCTATTGGCCCATTGGGTAATATAGCTAAAGCAATTAAACATAATTCTCATATAATAAAAAAAGCTCGCTTTATAGGAATGCAAGGAAGTATTCGAATAGGACATAGAGGATCACCTTCTCCTGTACCAGAATATAATGTATTTAGTAATATCCAAGCTTGTAGGGATGTATTTCAAGCAAGTTGGGAGAAAACGATTACTCCATTAGATACTTGTGGAAATATTATATTATCTGGTAAAAATTATAAAAAAATCTTAGCTTGCAATAATCCAATTATAAATTCGATTATAGCTTGTTATGACATATGGACTAAAAACAGGAAAATACCTAACTCATTCCATAATAATTCTTCTATTTTATATGATACTGTCGCTATTTACCTAGCATTTTCAGAGCAGTTGTTAAATATTGAAACTTTAAAAATCAAAATTACCAAACTAGGGTTTACAGAAATAAGCGAAAGTGGAGACATGATTCGATGTGCTACTTCTTGGAAAGATGTTAAAGCTTTTGAACACTTAATTGTTAAAAGTTTAACCAGCTAAATTAATATTTCTAAAATAAGGGCTAAATTAGATAAGAAAATTTTTATTTTTAGAGTTTTTCTCCCTTACTTTCTTGTTCATATTTCTTTCTTCGGTCTTTTATATATTCTGGTATTGGAACATCCCACCAACCCACAGCGGGAGACCCTGTATAAGGATATTCCCTTTGAACTTCAATTTCAATTACTGCTGGTTTTCCTGACTTAGCAGCTCTTTCAAGTGTGGGAATAATCTCTTCTTTGCTAGAAATTTTTTCAGAATAACACCCAAATGCTTCGCCGATTTTAGTAAAATCAGGAGAATATGTTTTTCCTTTTATATCTTCAAAAGCAGTAGCATAACTCCTATCTTCACCAAACGCATCTTGTTGTAAGTCCTTAATTGCAATCCAGCCGTGATTATTAAGAACAATAAAGAAGATGTTATCCAATCCGAGTTGAACTGCCATAGATAATTCTGATATAGTCATCATAAAATCCCCGTCTCCAACAAGTGCAACAACTTGTCTTTCTGGTTTTCCAATATCAATTGAGCCTAGTTTTGCTCCAATTGCTGCTGGAACACTATAACCCATTGTTGAGAATCCCCCCGCAGTAAGGCATGTTTTAGGTTCATAAAACTCTAATTCTTGAAGCATTTGAGCTTGTACATTTCCAGAACTAGTTACTATTACTGCATCTCGGTCAAAAAACTTCCTAACTTCCCTTAAAACTGTAGATATCATTACTGGGATTTTTAAGTCATCTCGATTTTCATCAAGAAATTTAAACCATCTATTTTTTTCTTCTTGAATTTCTTTAAAATATTCGGTTTTCTTATAATCTCTTGAATAATCTCCTAATTCCTCTAAAATTTGGGTTAGACAAGCTTTAGCATCACCAACAATTCCTACAGAAACAGGATAATTCTTACCTATTTCATGTGGATCGATATCAATTTGAATGAGTTTTGTTGGTGGAATGGAAAAGCTTACGCCATCTTTATATGAACTCGCTGTTTCATCAGCAAACCTACAACCTATTGCGAGAATAACATCAGCATTAGAAGTCATTTTTAATCCAACTGTTGTACCCTTTGAACCAGCTGACCAACAATAAAGTGGATGAGAATTATCTATTATATCCTTCCCCATCATGGTAACCACTACTGCAGCACCGATTTTTTCTGCTAGTATTCTTATCTCCTCATTAGCTTCTGAGGAGATTGCTCCTCCACCTATAAATAAAACAGGTCTTTTTGAATTTTTAATTAATTGTACAGCTTTCTTTATTATCTCAGGATCGCCTCTTATACGCCCAATTGATCTTCTCTCTAAAGGTTCTGGAATTTCTATATCGATTGAATTCGCTTGTACATCCATAGGAAGATCAATATGAACAGGTCCTCTTCTTCCTGTTAACATAATATTAAAAGCTCTTTGCATTATAGTTGCTAGTTGTCCTACGTTAGCTACCTCGAAACTCCTTTTTACAATAGGTTCTAAAATTTTAGGCATATTAGAATTTTTTTTTCTTTCAATTTCTTGGAGTACACCTTTACCTCTCATATGAACATGAGTATCTCCAGTAATAATTAGGCAAGGAAAAGAATCAACAAAGGCATCGGCAACTCCAATAGCAGTGTTAATTGCTCCAGGTCCAATTGATGTAAAAACACATAAGGGCCGTCCTGTGACTCTATAATATCCTACTGTGAGATGAACTCCTGCCATTTCCTGCTTAGGTTGAATCAACTGAATTTTCTCCTTATCTTTGAAGAAAGCATCTACAAGAGGAAGATTTCCGTGACCAGGAATCCCAACAACGTATTTTACTCCCTCTTTTATCAGATATTTGGTGATAATCTCTCCACCAGTATATTTAGGCATTTTTAATTCCATTTAGTTTATTGGTTTTTATTAAATATAGTTTGCTAATATAAAAATAGATTTTAGTTTGTGTATTATTCATGGATAGCTAAACTAATTTAAAATTTCGAGAAAAATCGATAATATGTACATATTATTCTTATTTAAATAATCTCATAATTTGAGATCTTTCTTGGAATATAATGATGCAAACAACAACTTATGTGAGCAATAGATTAAACCTCTTGCAAACAAAACGAGAAAAATTAAGAAAGTTGCTTCTGAATTATATAAATTTTTTAATTAAATGTCTTAATAGTGCAGAATCAAAAAACGAAGCAAAACGGATTCTAGCGTCACTAAAGGCACTTGAAAACAAAATGTGGATTCAAAACCATTCTGATGAATATTTATCCCATAATTCTTATTTAACTGAAGAGAGAAAAATCTATCAAACAATAGAAAATTTATACTTACCCTATTGAATAAGAGGATTGTTATTTCTTCTTATTTTGATTAGTGGTAGTTTTAAAAATATATTATACTATTTCTCTACTATAAATATTTAAATATAATAGTAGATATTATAGTAGTAAATGAGAATATTATGCCAAGAAAAATTGATAAAGAAAAATATTTACGTATTCTTGAAAGACTAAAAAAAAGAGAAAAACAAGCTTCTATTGTAATTGATGAAAAATGTTCTTATGGTACAATTTCAGCAGCTAAACAATGGGATAAAGAAGGAAGACCTTCTACTATTACCCCATCTATCAAATCAGTAGCAAATACAACAAGAATTATTTTTTCAATTCCAACCTTCTGGCTCGATCTTTTAAATGAAGATATTGAAGCGGGGATTTGGATCGATTATTCTGATGCAATCGTAGACATCATTCGTACATACTTTCGAATAAGAATGGATTCATATAAACCTGCTAAGGGGGATGACCCTACTTTTGCAGAAAAAGGTGAAAATTTTAGAAAATTAAGGGGAGATGTTCTTAAAGAATTAAAAAAACGGATTTCTGAATGAGAAGAAATAAAGAAATTTTTTTGCTAACTTAAAATTTTATTGAAAATTCAATGTGCCCCCTCTTTTTATAAGGAAAATCTCAAGATTTAAACATATATACCACTTTAAGGTATATTATTCCACTTAGCTGATGAGTAAAGTGCCTTCTGTTTTAGAAAAGATTCGTATCTTAGGAGAAAATTCAAAATATGATATTTGTGCCAGTACTGCTTCCAGTCGTACTGATAAATATCCAAAACTTTTCGGAGATTCAAAAGAATGGATTGGAGCTACAGCAAGTGCGGGGATTTGCCATTCCTATACTCCTGATGGGCGATGTATGAGCTTATTTAAAGCTCTATATACTAACAAATGTATATATAATTGCAAGTATTGTTTTTCTCATAGTGCAAAACGGAAGTTGAGTTTTACTCCAGAAGAATATGCTCGGACATTTATAAAGCTTTATTCGATGAATGTTGTGGAAGGAGTATTCATTTCATCAGGAGTTTGTGGTAGTGCAGATAAGACAACCGAAGAGATGTTGGAGGCAATTAGACTTCTTAGATTTAAATATAAATTTCGTGGATATGTTCATTTTAAATGTTTACCCGGTGTAAGCCAATATCTATTAAAGGAAGCAATATCTCTATCTGATCGCATTTCAATAAATTCTGAAGCCTCAACTAAGGACTATTTAGCTGAAATTGCTGAACAAAAAGACTTCAATAATGATATCATAACACGCCAACGTTGGTTAAAACAAATTCGAGTTAGACATAATGATGAGGCACTTAAAATTATGCGAGATTTTAAGCAAGAAAATCAATTGAAATTCCAAGAAAGAATGATAAAGGCCCGACGAGAAGATGGCTATAAAAAATTTAGATGGGATGGAGCTCCAATTCTTAATAGTGGACAAACGACACAATTTGTAGTGGGTGCTGCGGAAAACGAGACGGATTATGATCTACTTAAGAGAATTGATTGGGGATATAAAGGAATTGACTTAAGGCGAGCATATTTTTCTTCATTTATTCCTATAAAAGGGACACCTTTAGCTGGCAAACAAGCCGCTCCATTAGCAAGAGAGCACAGATTATATCAAAGTGATTGGTTATTACGGATATATCATTATAAATTAAAAGATTTGAAGGAAATACTGAATGAAGAGTGTAATTTACCTATAGGTGACCCAAAAATGCACTTAGCAAGAAAATATTTTAAAGATCATGGACCTGTAGATCCAAATCAAGCATCTTACCAAGATTTAATTCGAGTTCCAGGAATTGGTCCAATTTCTGCTAAAAGAATAATTAACTTGCGAACTAGAAAATTTGTTTTTAAACGTAGACAAGATCTAAAATCGGTTGGTGTAGTATTAAAGAGAGCTGATCCTTTTCTTTTGATAAATAAAGGAAATCAAACAACTCTACATAAGTTTATTAATCTCAATGAGAATAAAATTATGGAAAAAGGAATCTAATGAAAAAAATGAAGGAAGTTCAAGATCCGTTAGAAGTTGTTGGGTGTGCTAAAGGTCACTCACATGAAGAATTGATTCATAATCTACCCCGTCATTGTGAATTTTCTCCTGTTCTAATCAAAGATATTAAAAAAATTCCAGAAGTGATCTTACGAAATTCAGGTATTCCACTAGCAAAAAAAGTTAACCATATGATGCGAGAGGTGTCTACTGAATCGTATCGTGCTAGACAATTTACACGAACACAGATCAATAATCGTGGTGTACTATTTGGAGTAGTCTTATTAAAACATCGCGTAATAGATCTTGTTTTAGACTATTTTCATGAAAGATGGCCACAATGCATAATTTGTTTATATAATGAACACACTCATAAAACTGCAATAATAGATGAAAAAGGGATAATCCATGAGTTTGATTCTCCGCTAAAAAAAGTAGTAGAAGAAGTTAGTAAGAATCGCTCTTTTAATCCATATTTCGAAGATATACAATTTTCAGGAGAAAAAATATTCGAGACACTATATAGTTCACAGTTTATTTCTGAAAGAGAAAACAAAAGCTATTTTAAACGGATGATTCCTGATAAGTGTTTTGAATTACCTGGGATGAGAGGTGGAGTAGAAAAAAATTTTCGAAATAAAAAGATTAATGAATACCTTTAATTTTATACTATTTTCGCGAATAATTCTTTACTTATTTTATATGCTTCGCTTTCATTTGGTAAGGTTAAGAGATTTTCACCAACTAAATTCATTTTGCTTATTTCGTCGCTATTCGCAATAAAACCAAGAAGCTTTACATATTCTTCTTTAATGTTGATTACTTCTTTTTCTAAAATATCTCTTATATTTTCTGGAAACCGATTCCCAAGTATCCATATATTTTCAAATTTTAAATCTACTTCTTTAGAAACTTCTAATATTCGTTTCATGGTATGGATACCCATTTTGCTTGGATCACTTACTATCACTAAGTCTGTGACATTTCGACCTGTTTTTCTGGCAAAATATTCCAGTCCTGCGGGGGCATCTATTAATGTCACATCATAATTTTTTGAGAGGATGTCAATCACCCGCTTTAAGGTGTTATTTACACTGCAATAGCACCCCTCACCTTCGCTACGCCCCATTTCTAAGATGTCAAAATCATCCATTTCGATTAATGCATCAAAGACCTCA
>CAYNEU010000259.1:0-7562 GCA_964396275.1 uncultured archaeon
AAATCATCCGCAATCGTATAGAACATACTGTATTATTTTCTATAATCAATTTAAACTACTAAGAAATCTATATAATTACAAAAATGTTATATATATCATACATTACAATTCTACATAATTAGGTAATAATATATGAGGAATACGGGTTATAGGTTTTTGGATCATACTGCTGATGTTTCAGTCGAAGCTAAAGGCAAAAACTTGGAAGAGGCTTTTGAACAAACGGCTTATAGTTTAATGGAAACAATTACTCCTAGCTTAATAACAATATCACCGGAAATTGAAAGAATCATAGTAATTGAAGCAGAAGATAAAGAAGCACTATTATTTGATTTTTTAACTGAATTTCTTTATTTATTTGATGTAGAAGAGCTTATTTTTAGTAAGATTAAAATTCACCCAATAAAATATAATCAGGAAAAATTTTATTTAGAAGCAAATGTAATAGGAGAAAAATTTAATACGAATAAACATGAAGCAGGTACTGAAGTTAAAGCTATAACTTATTCTTTTATGAAAATCGAAGAAAAAAAGAATGGAGTTAAAATAAATATTGTATTTGACATTTAGAACAAACTTACAATTTTAAAGTTGAATAATTTATCCCTTTACTACTCCTATTGGTACTAATCTAACTATTTTTTCAACGATTCCGAGATCATGACTAACCTGAACAACTTGATCTATATCTTTATATGCACCAGGAGCCTCTTCAGCTATTATTTTCATCGAAGCAGCTCGCACCAAAATACCTTGTTTACTTAGATTATCTTTAACTTGTTCTCCCCAGTATTTCTTAATAGCTTTAGATCTAGACATTAATCTCCCAGAACCATGTGCAGTAGAACCAAATGAAAGATCCATAGCCTTCTTTTTACCCACACAGAGATAGGACGCAGAACCCATAGTTCCCGGGATTAATACGGGTTGTCCGATAGATTTATAATCAGAAGGTAGATCAGGATGCTGTGGGGGAAAAGCTCTTGTTGCTCCTTTTCTATGAATATTCAATTTCATTTTTTTCCCATCAATTTCATGTTCTTCTATTTTCAAAATATTGTGGCATACACCATATATTAGATGGAAATCTAAATCGTCTATATCCTTTTTAAAGGTATTTTGAAAGGATTCTCTCAACCAGTGTGTAATCAATTGACGATTTGTAAACCCAAAATTAGCTGCACAAGCCATTTGTTTTAAATAATTCTGAGCTTCAGGTTTATCTGCTGGAACACATGCTAATTCTCTATCTGGAACATTTATATTATATTTTTTCATTGCTTGTTCGATACTACGCAAAGAATCTGTACATACTTGATGGCCAAGAGCTCTACTCCCTGTATGGACCATAACAGTGACTTGATTCTTTTCATGTATTCCCAAGGTTTTCGCGATATTCTTATTATAAATCTCATCAACTTTTTGTATTTCAAGAAAATGATTTCCACTCCCTAAAGAACCAAGCTGTTTAATTGCTCGTTGTTTTGCTTTTTGGGAAACTAAGCTAGCATCTGCATCATTTAAACATCCATTCTCTTCCAAATGTTTATGGTCCTCTGCATCAGCATATCCATTATCTAATGCCCAATTGACACCGTTATTTAATACATTATCTAAATCTGAATAGCTTATATTTAATTTACCTTTTGATCCTAAACCTGAAGGGATATTATTGAAGATTGAATCTAATAGAGTTGGAAGTACACCCTTAATGTCTTTAAAAAATAAATTAGTTCTCAATAATCTCACACCACAATTAATATCATAGCCAACACCCCCAGGAGAAATCATCCCATCTTCCGCATCAGTTCCAGCAACGCCCCCTATACAAAAACCATAACCTTGATGGGCATCCGAGAGAGCAATGGCATGTTTCTGTATCCCAGGTAAACATGCAACATTGCAAATTTGATCTAAGGTACGATCTAACTTAATTTTTTCTAAAATATAATCATTCGCATAGATTTTAACCGGAACTCTCATCTGAAATTTCTCAATATTTCCTTTAATCCTTACCATTAAAGTCTTTGGAGGAATCTCGAAGATGTTGTCATCAATTTTATTAACATTCATCTTAACTTTATAAGTAAAACAATTTTCAAAAATATTTTCATTTAATGATATAAAATGTTAAAAAATAAAGAATTCAATAACAAGGTTAGTAGAAAATTTAGATTCCAAAAAAATAGATTTGTGTTTTATTTTATGTCAATAAACGAAAGTAATCCTAAATCATCTAAACTCCCTATGATGCGTTGGATCTCTCCCTCCGGTCGTCCACTCTCCTCAGCTATCTCAGAAATTGTATGAAATCCATCCGCTAAATGAGCTATTTTATATTCTTTATTATCTAAGAATCCTTGAGTAATAATTTGTTTGGGTAGCCTTTTAGAGGTCCATTCCGGCTTCACATCCTTAACCTCGCGTAAATTCTCCTCGGATAACACTAAACCCTTCTTCGCAATCAGCTTCTGGGATTTTTGAAAATCTTTCTTAAAAATCTTCAATATTGGAAGTTTCAACTGAATCTCGGCGAGTCTACCACTCTGTAAAACGTCATCAATAATTTGGTCAAAATCTCGAAAGATACGGACATCACCAGACCAACTTTCAAGTCGATCCCCAAATTCAGAAACAAATTTATCAATAATATCAGTTAACGCCCTATGTGTTATCTTAGCGTCATCATTTTTATCAGCTGCGGCTGTTATTAATACGCCCTCTTTAAAAACTAACAATAAATAGAAAATTTGCATGTCAATTACTTTAAGTTCTCCGCTACCCTTAGAGAACTCAACAGAAAAATCTTTTAGGGCTGTTAAAAATCCTGATACTAAATCTTGGTTAAATTCTATGGTCCCATACTTCCGATGTATTAAACAAATGCCGGTGTGTTGGTGAATAAGATAAACATTATGTAACAATTTTCCATACCTCAGTAAAATATCTTAATTGTATATTTAATAGAATTATACTAATTTAAATTTCTTTATATGTATTTAGATCCAATTTTTTTAAAATGAAATTGAAATCAATTTAAGAATCCTAATCCAACTCCTCTATAATTTAAAAGATACAAATTAAAAATTATAAAAATTCAGAGTTTTTATGGATATTACCGATCTAAATTAATTTCATCTAGAGTGTTTAAAGATCCACCACACATTGGGCAAAGTTGGCAATTTAAATCAATTTCTGCACAAAATCTACAATATGGGCATTTGGTATATACAATATTATAAATATACATAATATTCAATCTATAAAACCTTATTTAAATTACGATATAAAATGAGAATTTAAATTAAATCACGCTAATTTTAAAAGCAAAACAGAAAATTTTAACATACATTAGGATATATACCTTTATTTGGTTGTTGTTGAACTTTTTTTATAACTTTTTGATTTGTTTCATGGTTCTTCATGCTGAGTAATATTCCTACTTGTTTTTGGTATAGTTCAAAAACTGAAAACTTTTCTGTGTTTACAAAAATTGCCCTTTCTATCACTTTCAATGCATAAGGTAGTGAAAATATCATAGAATATGATAATTTCATTTCTTGTAGTAAATATAAATTAGATTTTGATAAATAGTTTCTTGGGGTAATTAATCATGAAAATATTTTTACCCGGCAAAGAGTTAAAGGGATTTGTCGATTCTTTTAAGGAGGAAGTAGAAAAAAGAAATTATTAAAAGATTCAATAAACAATTGTTCCAAATAATCCTACTTTATTTTCATTCTATTATGATTTCTAAATTTTATTATGTTTGATAGGCATTTTAAATAATTTCCGATTATTCAAATAGACTAAAAGAACCATTTAAGATCAATAAAGCTTAAAAAAGTTGATATTAAGTATTGAATTAATCAGAATTACAATTATCAAAATAAGACATACAATGAATTATTTTATTTTTCTTGTGACAGTAGCAAATATTAAAGAAGGTCAAAAGATAGCAAAAATTTTAGTAGAAAATAAGCTCGCTGCATGTGTGAATATCATTCAGAATGTTTTTTCTATTTATAGGTGGAAAGGAAAGATCGAGGAAGATAATGAACACTTATTAATTATCAAAACGATAGAGAACAAAGCTGATTTAATAATTCAGAAAATAAGTGAAATTCATTCATATACAGTACCAGAATGCATTGGAATTAAGTTAGAAAAAGGTTCTGAAAAATATCTTAAATGGATTAAGGAAGTTGTTGAATAATAAAAAATCTCATTAATTAAACTCATGTTAAATGATATTTTTCATATTGATTGGATTTTCGTAGATACTATAATAATCATATTATTATTTCTTCTATTGTTTAGTGTAAAGATATTTAAAATAACTCATCGTTGGCGATATTCCTTTTCAAATCAAGCTCTAGATCATTACCATTTTCCCAAAGCTCATGAAAGAGTCAAAAATCAGTTAGTTTTGACAAAGAAATTGACTTTCACTAGAAATCCAAATCTAAATGTCAGTAATTATCCCCTTATTCTTGTAATTAGAATGAAGAATAAGAGAAAATTTCAGAGAATTTTAACAGAAGGTTTATGTAGTTACGGTTTTAAAGTTATTAATATCAAAGTAAAAATAAAACATTCTTCAAAGAAGGTTGTAACAGAAAAAGAACTAATAAATGACTGGAACTCACTTATTTCAACTGTGAGAGAATATTTTAATCAAGCAGAGCTTGTTATAAAACCTAATTATATAGTACTAAATCATTTAAAATCTTGTCTTTCTTATAAAGCGATTTTGTCAGATACTAATAATAACGGAATAATATTGGTGAATCCAAACCTAAATAAACAAAATTTAAAGAATTATTTTGATATCATTAAAGAATTCTCTACCAATCCTCAAACATATACAATTTTTAGTAGAAAATCTATATTTTTATTTAAAAATAGAAATTTAAAGAAATATTTGAAAGAATTTTATCCTCAATACACAAATATTTTAAAATTTTCAACTATATATAAAGCCAAAAACTCCTTTAAATTTTATGAGACTATTGTATTAAGCATCATAATAGATATAATTGAAAATAAATTATTGAATTCGAAAATTTAATTTTTGCTTATGAAAAAAGAGAAAATTTTAAGAAATCATAATGAAACAATTAATTACTCTAAAGATGATTGGATTCTCTTAAAGAGTAAAAGAAATGATGCCCTTAAATTATTAGAAATATTCATAAAAGAAGGGTTCAAGCCATATACTCATGGAAGTATCGCTCGTGGAGACGTACATAAATCAAGCGATATTGATATCATATTTTTTCAGCAAATCCCCTCATTTCAGATTGAATTAATTTTAAATAAAAATGGTTTTAAAAATTATTTTAGAGAAATTATAATGGCAACCCCGCATGATTCAATAAAACTTTATATATATCTAAGTGAATTAGAGACTATAACTCTTCCATTATCAAAATTGAATAAAAGAGTGATGGAATTCTATGATTTTGGAGGAAAAATTAACTATGATCAGTTGAATTCAGAATTAAGAGTAGTTGGGATTGATAAGAGATTAGTATTAATCAAACCAAATTCTAAAGGACATGAGGAAATTTCAGTGATAGGAAACGAAGCTAATGTCGCTAAAGAAGTTGGAATAAGTATTGATACGGTAAATGAGCGGAAAAAAGTGCTTTTAAGACGAGAAAAATACGGAAGAACTGGAGTATTTCTAAAAAGACAACTTCAGATTAATGAAACTACTGAAGAAGTTTTAAAACAGTTGGCAGACAAGAAATCAATCATTAGAAAAAAATTATTTGAAAAATGAAAAAAGTAAATTTAGTAAAATCAAATGGAGAAACTTATTATATAAAAGGAAGGAGTATTCCTAAAGGATGTAAATACTGTCTTAAAGGAAGTAAGTTAGTATTGTTTTTGAACGGTATCTGCCAGAAACCCTATCATTGTTCTTGGTATTGCCCAATTTCAGAAGAAAGAAGAGGAAAAAACCTGACTTATGCTGATGAAATAGAAATAAATACTAAACAGGAATTACTTCAAGAAATTTATATGATTAAAGCTGAAGGAATGAGTATCACGGGAGGAGAACCACTTTCAGAACTAAATTTTGAAAAAACTATTGAATATATTAAATTTATTAAGGTAGAAAAAGGAAAAAAGTTTCACATTCATTTATATACAAATGGTGTTGATTTTAATGAAGCTAAAGCGGAAGCTCTCTCTCTAGCAGGATTAGATGAAATTAGATTTCATCCAGCTAGAGAACATTGGTCTCATATTGAAAAAGCTCTAAATAAACAGATTTCAGTGGGAGTGGAAATGCCAGTGATTCCAAATAAAGAAAGTGAAGAATCTCTTGAGGACCTTATCTTTTATTTAGACAAAATCGGCGCAGATTTCATCAATTTAAACGAATTTGAATTTTGCTTTCCAAACAGCCAAGGTTTAAAGGAAAGGGGCTTTCAATTGAAAAAAGGCTCCATTGCTTCCGTAATTAATAGTCGTGAAACTGCTTTTCGTTTAATTCGTAAGCTAGGCTCAGAAGTTTCAATTAAAATGCATTTTTGTTCAATTAAATCTAAAGATTATTATCAGTTAAAAAATAGATATTTAAGAAGAGCTAAAAATATAAGATTACCTTATGAAGTAATTACAGAAGAAGGTCTTTTAGTTTTTGCACAAGTGGAAGGAGAAAAAAAAGAATTGAACAAGTTATATAATATTTTATTGTCAGATCTAAAAATATCTGAAAAATTAATCTCATATAATCTTAAAAATATTAAAATACCTTTTTATATCTCAATCGAAAACCAAATAAATGGTTTATTAGAAAAATATCAATTAGAAGCTTTCATTATTGAAATGACACCTTTTAGGCAATCAAAATATCAACAAATAACTGAAAAAACCCCAATTAATGTCTTTAAAAAAGAACATGGCTACATTAATAACTAGTAATGCAAATTTAAGGGATTTAAGAAAAATAGTAAATCTTGAACAAGAAGTCTTTAAAGAGAATGCGTTTCCGAAGCGTCTATTGAAAAAATTAATAGAGAACAACACATTTTTTTTAAAATTAGAAATTGGTAGAATAAAAAGAGAGTTAATTGGTTTTATAATAGTTATAAATGAAACAAAAGAAAGATCTAATATAATTAATTATCTTATTAAACCTAATTTCCAAAATAGTGGATATGGTTCATTTCTTCTACAGCATACAATAAATAAAATAAAACAATTGAAGACTATCAAAAAAATAGTATTAAATGTACAAATTAGTAATCCAATCGCGATTAAAATGTATGAGAAATTCAAATTTAAAAGAAATCCATTAATTATAGAAAACTATTATCACTCTGGGGAAAGTGCGTATTTAATGGAACTCGATATTGACTCTTAATAAACCAAAACTTATAAATAAATTCTATTATAATATCTGTAAATATCAATTTAATTATTTTGGATCAATTTAAAATATAAGGTGTTAGTTAAAAGTGGCTCCAGCAGATAAAGAACTTCAAGAAGAAATTAAAAAAGGCGTTATATTAGAAAAAGTTGATGAAGAAGAGATGAAAAGAAGA
>CAYNEU010000260.1:0-5369 GCA_964396275.1 uncultured archaeon
CTTTTCGGTTCGATTATTAGTACACCGTCTATAATTTTTAATTACATAATATCTCAGCCATTTTTAGGAAATTTTATTCTAGAAATCTTCCTATTTGGGCTAGGATATTTAATAACTCCAATTATAGCAGCAATTCTTGCTGGAAGGTTTGGTGAAAGTAAAATTCAATGTTTTGGGGCATGGGCTTTAACAGCAGTTATAAGTACAGTGACAGTAATTATCGCAGTTTTATTGAGCCCTTTTACTCGAACTATATTATTGAATTTGTACGTTTTGGCATCTTTTGAGCAGCTTCTTATATTTGCTATTATAAGTTGTGTAATAAATATCCTATTTTACGGATTCTTCGCTTTACTTCTTTCGAAAATAGAATATTACTAAACTTTAATTGAAATTCTAAGATTTCATTTTTTTTTTATATTACAAAAAAAAAAACAAAGAGTACATAATTCCAAAATTTCTATCTTTGACTAATAAAAATTTTGTTCCATTTTAATAGTTTAAACCATACTGTTAATTAGGAAGGGAAACAAAATTTTCAATCTTACATTGGATTTCGCCTTTAATAATCTCTTTTTATATTTAATTTGAATTTTGTTATCCTTATCCTCTCCTTTTTATGATAAATTCGGGAGCTTTTGATTTTAATCATTATGCTAATGTATTAATGGGTTAATAGTATCCCTACTCTGAAATTAATATAAGTAAAATAATAGTATTAGTAAAATTTATGGTAAAGGGAATGAGTTCAGGAAAATTAGAAGGAATAAATCTTAAAAATATTGAAAGTAGTCTTAGATTTGATGAATCTGCTATTTTAACTAATTATAATTTACAAAAAAGTAATTATTTTGAACATAAATTAGACAAAAATAACTTAATAAAAAAAAATGAACGTATCCTTAAGCAGATAAATGAGAGTATTATAGATAATCATTTTGAAATGATTAAAGAAATACATTATATTTTAAAGAATTCTAAAGATCTTAGTCAAAAACAGAAATTTGCTTACTGTAATAGTCAAAGATTTTTTATGAAATTATATTTAGAAAGAATTTCTAAAGAAAAATAGATAAAAAACTGATTTATTTTTTATTTTATTGTTAATTCGAGATTTTATGAGATTTTAGAAATTCTACATAGTCACATAAAAATGAGATACTTTTTGCCGCGTCTCTCAAAGATAAGAAATAGAGAACTCGTTTCTTGTGTAATAACTTTTTAACTGTATTAAACCTTTTTGCAAGATTAATATCGTCGGCAATATTTGGTAAACAAAACGCAAAAGGTTTTGAGCTTGATTCACAACATTTAATCATTCTATTAAAAACGTGCCGATAAATATGGTCGGGCCAAAGTGGTATTATAATTATGTCAATGTTTGGATCATTAACAACAATATCTATACAATCTGTAAAGGGATTTAAGATAAACCCTGATGCACCTAAATCAACAGGATTTTTAATATTGACATTAACATATGGTAGTATTTTAGCAATTTTAGACTGTGATTTAGCAGTTAAATCAGGTATTTTAAGGTTTTGAGATGCAAATAAATCAGTCATATTAACAGAAGAACCACCTCCTGGAGTTATTATTCCCACATTTCGTCCTTTAGGCCGATATTGTGGATATAATAGTTCAAAAGTTTTTATTGTACTCCAAAATTCATCA
The DNA here is from genome assembly GCA_964396275.1 of uncultured archaeon. GTDB lineage: Archaea > Asgardarchaeota > Lokiarchaeia > Sigyniarchaeales > SOKP01 > Loki-b32. The sequence continues at coordinate 1,675 of CAYNEU010000260.1, forward strand.
TTATCTTTAACTAGAGTAGTACCCGTTTGTTTAGCCATTGATTTCCATAATATTTCATTTGATGCAATTGCGCCAGTATGAGAAAAAGCAGCACGAGATCCATCTTTAGTATATCCCCCCTTCCATAAAATTACTGGTTTAATTTTGGTTGCTTTTCTAAGTTCTAAAAATAATTCATGCCCTGAAGCGGAACCAGAAGATTCTAAATAAGCAGCAATAAGATTTGTTTGTGAATTTTGACGATAATATTTTATAAAATCCACGCAATTTAAATCAATTTGATTACCGAAACTAATACCATAACGGAATCTAATATCCCGTTTATATCCAACGTTCACTAATTGAGTTAAATGTCCTCCAGATTGGGACATAAAAGATACGCTCCCATATTTTCCTTGAGATGCAAATGAGAATGCCATTCCATTTTCTGCATTTAATGGACCTAAGCAATTTGGTCCAATTATCCTTGTATTAGACCCTTTAATAATTTTTAAGAGCTCTACTTCTAATTGTTTTCCTTCAGAATCTCCCGTTTCAGAAAACCCTGATGCAAAAATAATTACCCATTTTATTTCTTTTTCTACACATTCTTTCAGAGCTCCTGAAATAAATTTAGTCTTCAATGAAATGTAAGCTGTATCGACTGGATATGGAACATTCAAAACAGAAGGATAACATTTCCAACCCATTATTTCATTATATTTTGGATTTATAGGATAAAAAGTTTCGGACCATATAGAATCCTTGAAAGCTGGTAAATACAACATTGAGCCTAATCTAGAGCTTTCTGATGCTCCTATAAATGCAATATGTTTAGGATAAAACAAAGAATTAAGATCTTCAAAATATTTTTGATCGTTAACCATTAACTAATTAAATTTAAAAATTTTTTAATAATTTTCTAATATCTAATTTTAGAAATTATATCAAGATAAAAGGAGTTAGAGTTATAATTATTTTAAAAAAACCAAATTTTTAATTCAATTTACAATTAGAATACCCATACTTAGTGAATGTTTACTATACATTAAAAAAGAATTTGGAGAAAATGAAATGGCTAGACCAAGTCCGTTAGAGATTTATGCCCTTTTGGATAAATCGAATTGTAAAGATTGCGGATATGAGACGTGTATGGCTTTTGCAACAGACACATTAGAAAGGAAGGTAAAACCTCAAGATTGTACCCATTTGATGCAAGATCCAAAACAAGCTAAAAATAGAGAGAAGCTTATTACACTTTTAACTCCTCCTCAAAAACCTGTCACAATTGGAATAGGAGATAGAGCAGTTATTGTAGGTGGAGAAGAAGTTTTGATGAGGCATCAATTAACATTTTATAATCAAACAGCTCTCTTTGTTGAAATAGCAGATGATGATACAGAATTGGAAGAATTTGTCAAATACCTTTCAGACCTTAAAATTGAAAGGATTGGAGATGTTCTAACTCTTGATGGTATTGCCTTAAGAAATGTTTCCGGAGATAAAGATCAATTTAAATTAGCAGCTAAAAAGGTAACCGAAGTCTCAAATCTACCTATTATGTTGTGTAGTTTTAATACTGAAATATTATTAGCTGCTGCTGAAGAAATCAAGGATAAAAAACCTTTACTCTATGCTGTTACAAAAAATACTTGGGAGGAAATCGGTAAATTTGCAGTACAAAATAACTTACCCATTGTAATTACTTCTAGTAATTTAGATGAGTTAGTATCTTTGAGTGCTACCCTACAGAAATTAGGAGTGAAAGAGATTATATTAGATCCAGGAACTTATTTTGGACCAGGTAATCTTTCTGTAACTTATGATAGGATTATGCAATTAAGGACAGGGGCAATAAATAAAGGAGATAAAAATGCTTGTTGGCCAGTTATGGGTGTACCCGCAGCTTATTGGAGCCAAGTAAAGATTGGAAATGATAAAGAATTATGGGAACATCAATATCAAGAAGTGATAATGGGTGCTATAATGGAGTCTATAGATGCAAATATGTTAGTATTACACACCGGTCAGAAGAAAGAAGAAATCTGGGCTCTATTAGCTTTGATGACATTAAGACAAAGTGTTTTTTCAGATCCTAGAATTTACCCTTCAGTAGATCCTGGTCTTTATAAAATTGGAGAACCTGAAGATATGGCTCCAATATTTGTCACTAGTAATTATAGAATGACTAAAATCCCAGTTGAACAAGATTTGAAGGGTGCAAATATGAATTGCTGGCTCTTAGTCGTTGATAGTGAGGGGATCGGAATTGAAAGTGCTGTTGCCGGGGGTCAATTTAATGCGGGCTCAATAGCTGAAGCTGTGAAAGAATTTGGAGCTTTTGACAAAGTTAAACATAGAATTCTCATTCTTCCTGGTATGGCTGCTCGTTTAAGTGGAGCCTTAGAAGATGAAGCAGATGCTTATGTAGTTGTAGGACCGAGAGACAGTTCTGGAATCCTAAAGTATATGAATACTCAATGGAAGCCAGAAGAATTTATGAAAGAATATGAATCTTGGTCAAAAGAATAAAGTTTTGTTATAAATAATTACTTTTTTTCTCTTTTTTATACTAACTATCTGAAAACAGAATACAGTTTTAAATTAAAGATAATATTAAATCATTAGTTAAATCACTAACTGATTTTATTATTAGTACTTTTCCTTTTTTAATTTCTTTTAATTGCTCGGATGAATGGTGCCCCGTTAAAACCCCAATAAAGGGACAATTTAAATTATTAGAAAGCATAACATCTTTAGGATGATCCCCAATGATTACAATATTATGTTCAGGGTAGGTTTTTTCTATAAGTTCTTTTAGTTTTGGATCTAATTTTCCCAATTCTTTTGTTTCTTCTGTTTCTCCTATCACATAGTCAAAGTATTTCTGAATTTTTAATATTTCAATGACTCTCTTTGCCATTTCTTGCTTTTTGGATGTTATTATACCCAAGGTATATGATAAATCATTTAATTCTTTTAATTTAGCTTTAATACCAGGTAAGAGACTTGCCTGATAAATCCCCTTTCTCCCATAATATTCTCTAAACGCAAATACTAATTTTGAAGAGTCGAAGTTAGAAACACTATCAAACATATCATTTAAAGGTGTTCCAATCATATATTCAATTTCTGCTTTCTCCAATATTGGTAAGTTATATTTATTTAACGCATAATTAAATGAAGCTACAATTCCATCCCTGTTATTGATTAAAGTATTATCTAGATCGAAACTTAAAACGATATTTTTGCTTTCCTTATCTTTCATTTTTCTTAAAGCTTCATAATTAATAAAATGTAAAAAATAAAGAAAAGAAGGTTTATTAAAATTTTCTGTTAAAACTTGTTTTTTATTATACTGACTAAGTCATATCTATTGTTAACAACGGATCTCCAAAAAATTTCAAACCATATATTTCTTCCCAATGATGAAATGTGATAATTTCAGGGTTATTAAACCAATCTTTAAAGGCTTCTCCGAAAATCTTTCCATCTTTTAATGAATCATAGAATGGTTGATAAAGGCTCATTCCTCCTGATCTTGAACAACCTATTACATTTAACGCCTGCCCATCAAAAAGGTAGTGTGTTGCAATGTTATTTGGTATCATTAAATTTGCTGAAAAGCAGGAATATAAATTAAAGAACAATGGTTGTGGTCCATTCATGTAGATATCATGATATGTTAAAATACCATCAGTGGCATTATATAAAGG
>CAYNEU010000261.1:0-3134 GCA_964396275.1 uncultured archaeon
CTAGTGCAAGCAGGGATAAATCGTGCAAGACAATTAGAAATTATACCTTATAAAAAAATATCAGTCGAAAAATCAGTATTAATTATTGGTGCTGGTATTGCAGGGATGAATGCTGCATTAGACTTAGCAAATCAAGGAGTAAATGTGTATTTAATCGAAAAAGAAGCCACAATTGGCGGAAAAATGGCGCAATTAGATCGAATTTATCCTACAGACGATTGTGCTATATGAGTTCTAGCACCTATTATGGTCAGCACTTCAAAACATCCAAATATAACATTATTTACTTATAGTGAAATTTGTAAATTCAATGGGATCCCTGGAAATTACAATGTTGAAATACAAAAAAACCCTCGTTATATTAATGAGAAAAAGTGTACTGGTTGTGGATTATGTACGACAAAATGTCCAATAACAGTACCTAACGAATTTGACAGAGGTATTGGTGAAAGAAACGCAATTTACATACCTTTTCCCCAAGCAGTACCTAAAGTTGCTCTAATTGATAAGAGTGTATGTATAGAATGCAAAAATTGTCAACGAATTTGTCCCGCAGAAGCGATTAATTTTGAACAGGAACCAGAATACATTGATTTAAAAGTTGGTGCGGTAATTATTGCTACAGGATGGGATGAATATCCAATTATGAAAAAGAACGAATTCAAATATGGTATTTATCCTGATGTTATTACTCAAATAGAATTAGAACGTATGTTAAGTCCGGTTGGACCAACAGGGGGTCATGTATATAGAATTTCTGATGGAAAAATCCCCAAAACAGTAGCTATGATTCAATGTGTTGGTTCAAGATCTTTAAAAGGGAATCCTTATTGCTCTGGAGTATGTTGTAATGTTGCACTTAAAAACGCTCAACTGTTAAAACAAGAATATCCTGATATGGATATTGCTATTTTTTATATAGATATGCGAACATGGGATAAAGGAAATGAAGAATATTACAGAAAAGCGCGAGAAGCCGGAATAATGATGATTCGAGGAAAAGTAGGAGATATTCGAAAAGATCCAAATACAAAAAAACTAAAATTACGAGCATCTTCAACCTTGACAGGTGATATGATTACATTGGATACTGATCTTGTAATATTATCAACTGGTATGGTTCCTTCTAAAAATACAGCACAAATCGTTGAGAATTTAGGTTTAAGTACAGATAAGAATGGATTTTTAACTGAAATTCATGGATGTTTAAAACCTCAGGAGACAAATAATATAGGAATTTACATATGTGGTTGTGCTGCTGGACCTAAAAATATCCCTTATACAGTATCAACAGCACTAGCTGCAGCAAGTAAAGCATCCACATTGCTTTCAAAAGACACAATAGTTCAAGAATTAATTATTGCTGAAGTAAATGAAAATCTATGTATAGGTTGCCATAGATGTGAAAAACTCTGCTATTATAAGGCAATAAAAGTTAATGGAGATAATATAGCTGAAGTAGACGACTTAAAATGTAAAGGTTGCGGAGTTTGTATATCATCATGCCCCGCTAGAGCAATTGATCTTAAATATTATAGAGATAAACAAATTATTGAAGAGATAAAAGGGATTTGTAGTACTGAACTTGAATATAAGGAAGAATATATTGAATCTATTGAACTTATTTGGAAAAGGATTGAAGCATTAACTCCTTATCATACATAATCTGAAAAAGAATGATCCTCTTAAAAAATGGTAGTTAAGAGGTAACTAACCCATAGTGTGGGATTTCAGAAATATTATAAATTAATAGATGAAATGAATTAAAGAATATAATTAAAAAAATTTAATTTGCTTTTATTTTTATCTTTCCGATTTTTGTTAGGAGCCTTGATTCTCCTAATTTACTTACTTTTTCTGTAAATGCTGTTATTTTTTCCGCAAATAATTTTCCTTCACTTGCAGAGATTTGGTGAATCTCTATTCTCTCTTCTTCAATTCCAATTTTTCGCAAAAGGCTTTTTAAATGATCCATTCTCAAATAAGCTTTTTCATTTCCACTAATATAATGACAATCACCTATATGACAACCGGAGATAAAAACTCCATCAGCGCCATTTAAAAAGGCACTTAGAATATAGCTCTTAGACATTCCTCCAGAACACATTGTTCTGATAACTCTTACATTTGGAGGATATTGATAGCGACTGACACCTGCTAAATCTGCTCCAGCATAACTGCACCAATTACAAAGAAATGCAACTATTTTAGGCTTACTCTCCTCAGTTAATGATTTTACCGCTTCTTTAACCATTGGTTTAATCTGTTTACTTCCATAATGATTCATAATAATTGCAGATGTTGGACATTCAGCAAAGCACGTTCCACATCCTTTACAAACAGCCTTAATAACTTGAGCTTTTTTTATACTTTCTGTAAATAATCCCATAGGCTTAGTAACATCATATAATTGGATAGCATTATAAGGACAGATTTCAACACATTTTCCGCATCCTATACATTTTTCTTCATCGACATAAGAAGTAATGCCTTCGGTTTTTAATATATCTTTAGATAAGATAGTTACGGCTCTAGATGCTGCTGAAGTAGCTTGTGCGATACTTTCTTTTATATTTGCTGTTCCTCTTGCAGTTCCACATAAAAAAATTCCATCTGTTGCAAAATCAGATGGTCTTAATTTTACATGAGCTTCTAAAAAGAAATTATCTTCATTTAAAGGAACTTTTAATATCTTAGCGAGATCAGAATTTTCCTTGGGTGCAATAATCCCTGTACTTAATACAACTAAATCTGTGTTAAATTTCAACTCTCCAATATCGGATTTATTTAATAGAACATTTAATGATTCATTTTTTACCTTCACTTCTGGGGGTTTATCTTCATTGAATCTAAGAAATATTATACCTTTATCTCTAGCTAGATTATAGTACTTTTCTTTAAAGCCATAGGTCCTAATATCACGGAATAAAATAATAATATTAATATCTGGATTAAGTTCCTTCGTTTTCAAGGCATTTTTTATTGCTTCAGAACAACATATTCGACTACAATAGGGATGCTCTTCATTTCTAGAGCCAACACATTGTATCATAACCATTGATTTTATGTTTTTTATTTTCATTTCATTAGAAAAGAGAATTTTTTCTAATTCTGCTTGCGTTGTGATTCTATCA